>JBDRWD010000014.1 GCA_039802205.1 candidate division WOR-3 bacterium | reverse complement strand
AAAAAGGAATGTTCACCGCTATAGTTGCTACGGATTGGATATATCTCAATTACGACGGAATATGGGACCCCATACCTGGTTATCCTGGAGAGTATATTGGTGATGATGCGGCAAAAATAAAAGAATATTTAAGAAAGATGTATCTTGAATGTGGAACTGCTTTTGCTATTTTAGGTGGCGCCCCTCAATTTATTTTTCCAGAAAATTACTTTCCTTGTAGATATGACTGGGGAGGAGCTCCGGGCGATCTTTATTTTCAGGATTTCACTGGTGAATGGATGAATAATCCCGACTATCATGAAGAAATTTGGATTGGGCGTGTTCCAGCGTGGAATTATGACCAAGTACTTTCCTGGGTTGAAAAGCGATTAACCTATGAAAAATCTCCAGTAAACAAAAATCTTATGGTCCATTCGCTATGGATTTGTTAGGCGAGCTATGGTGGATATGATTTCGAAGAGCGAATGGAAGAAGTCAAGCAATATTTTCCAAATTATTTTGTTCAACACCAAATAGTGGATTTTCCAAGCACTCCGCAAGACCATGGATTGATAGATACGCTTAGTAAAGGCTATGGTATAGGTTCGCATTATGGTCATGGTGCACCCGATGGTATAAGGACGAGAACGGTGGGTTACAATGCTCAAAAGTATCTCGTTGAGAGTTTTGAACATGACAATTGGCCATCACTTGATGAGTTAGATAATGTCAATAAATACTATGTTTTCTATTCTGCTGGTTGTGCGACCGCAGATTTCGATAATCTTGGGCCTCATGGATGGAGTTGCTGGGATCCTACAGATCCATTGCCATGTTTTGCGGAGGCGTTTACTTCTTTCTACCGTTTAAGTATGCCACCAGACGAGAGACCGGCTATCGGTGCTGTTGCTTACATAGGAAATACGAGAGATGCATATTGGAGTGAATCACAATTTACGCATGAAGGTTTTATTAAGAATTTGTTTCAGAATCCTGTAGGATATATAATTGGAATTGCAGAGGCTAAATCCAAATATTCCTATGGATGGATAGGCTGGTACCAAACTTTTATTAACAATCTCTTCGGCTCTCCCGAAATGCCGGTCTGGACCGAAAATCCAAAGGATATGATTGTTGAGCATCCTGATGCAATACCAGCAAATACGCAGGTTAATTTTGTAGTAAAGGTCTGTGAATATGGTCCTCAGCCTGACCCATATCCACCATTGCCCAATGCCTTGGTGACTCTTTACAAACCAGGTGCAACCCTTCCTGAAGTCTATGAATCAGAAATGACAAATGCTGATGGAATAGCGTATTTTAGCCTTAATGTGCCTTCTACCGGTGTAATGAAAGTGACCGTTACCAAACATAACTATATCCCCTATCAGGGTGATGTCCAGATCTTTGAGTTTGATGTTGATATTCCAACTTCGCATACCCAATATACTGAAGGCAGAAAGTTAGTGCGACAGCCAAATACCGAAAATCTGAATTTATCCTTTACAACCCTTGAATTTCCGGGGGTTAATGGTCCCGATGCCTGGAGTGCTTATTCATTATCTACGGACGGTGGTTCATCCTGGGCACAGACTCAAAATGTTGCCCAATTTACCTATAATCCAAGCATTGGATTGACAACCGAACCGAATCCCCGCCCCTGCCTTGCCTTTCGCAATTCATATGAAGTATGGCAAATCCATCCGCCTGCAGTCATTTACTTTGCCCGTTATGATGAACCAAACTGGACAGTCGTAATGGTTGATTCTTATCCTTATGGTCCCCCGCCATTCCAGCCAAGGGTATCCCCACCTGCAATTCGCATTGATGCAAATAATATCTGTCATATGGTATATAGTGGTGTCCTCTATGCTCCAGGCAAGGCCTATGTGGTTTACAAACGATTTGATGTCTTCAATCCCGGAACCGAAACAATAATTATAGATTCTGCTACTGTGCCTGAAGATTGGGAGCCTTCTTCACCGAGTATTGATTTGCAATATGGCTATCCCCACATTGTCTATGACTTTCCGCCTGAAGCCGGTGAGCCTGCTGCTGAAATCTGGTATAAATGCTTAACCGAGACCGGTTGGACTGACCCGATAAATATTTCAAATTCTTATAACAAACCATCCTTGCATCCGTTCATTTATCTCACCAATGAAAAGGCAATTGTTGTCTGGAGTGAAGAAGAAACACCTGGTAATACCCAGAGCCGGGAAATCTACAAAGCTGAACGGTTTTTGAATCAACCACCACAAAATTGGACAAAATGGAAAGAGATAGAGACACCAAATCAATGCTCTGATTGGCCAGTGATTACCGCGAATAATAATATTCTGGTCTGGAATGAGCATCAATTTATTGACGGCAAGCAGAATTGGGAAGTGCTTTATCATTCTGACCTTTATGGTGATGGTAATCTGAGCAATACACCCTATACTCAATCGGTGTGGGCATCCTGTGATTGGAGATAGATACTTACGGGTATCTATCTTTACAGTGCATTCACCGAAGAATACGAATCCGAAGATAATCCTTATATCTTCGGGATTAAAACACTACAGAAGAGTTTACAGTATATTCCAATTCCTCTTTACACAATCTATGCGGGTTCAGAAACGCCGTCACCTTATTTAGTTCAGCGCGATGGCTACATTTCCTATGAGAATTATCCAGTTGATTATGATACGACAGAACTTATCTACAAATTCACTGGCTTAAATCCTGATTTAAAGTATCGGCTTGATATTACCGCCTATCATGAAAGCGAAGGTGAATGGCGGCAATGGGTGAAGATTGACAATACTGCCCAGCATCTGATAAAATATGACGCTGGTGTTCCAAAGACTGTTGAACTTCCTGTTCCTCCAGCGAGTTATATGAACGATGGTGAAATTGTTATGAGAATAACAAAAATCCGTGGTGAATTTGCGATGTGCCACAAAGGGAATCTCTATGAATTTGAAGAAGAAGGTGGGGGTCCACAAGCGGTTACGAGTACGCCACTAAATCGTGAATTCGGTCTCAAAATTCTGCCCAATATTCTTAGCTGTAATGCCCAATTGCAATATTCTATTCCCACAAAGCAACATATAACGCTCAATCTCTACGATGTTATTGGTCGCAAGGTCGCAATCATTCTTGAAGAAATAACTGAACCCGGAGTCTATATAACTAGCTTGAATGTAAACCATCTTAGTGCCGGTATCTACTTCCTCATGCTAACTGGTGAAAAAGAAATCAAATGCGAGAAAATGTTGATTGTGAAATAACGAATTGGGATGTAGATTTTCTCAATGTCTGTGCATCCCACAAGGGAGGTTGAAATGCTTATGCTGATGTTCTTTTCATTATCAGCCTGGACTATAGAGGTTGTAGCTGCTGACACCGCATCCTTTAGTCTGCCTATTATTGCCTTAGATTCTTCTGGAAATCCTTACCTCCTTGTCTCCAAAAAGAGAATTGTAGGGGCCAATCGTTCATTATACTATCTTTTTTTATATTCAAAGACTGCTGGTATATGGGCTGTCGATACTCTTGAGTTAAATGCCGACCAAGTCCCTTTTACACACCATTACGATTTAGCAATTGACCGGTTTAATCGTATCTGGTGCGTCTATTCTGCTTTTGATGACCTTAATAATACTGACTATCTAATCGTTTCCCGAAAAGATTCGTCAGACTGGAAAAAAGATACGGTCGAAGTTGCAATTCCAAATAACACTTACGATTTTAATGAACAATCAATAGCTACGGATGCTATGGGTGTTCCTCACATTGCCTATGAGCATATGATAGATGGATGGAGATACGGATTTTATGCCTATTTATTAGAAGATACAATCTGGCAAAAAGAAATGATTGACACAGTTCCTGTTGGTTGTTATCATTGCTCAATTTGCCTGGATTCCCAAAATACACCCCATATTAGCTATTTTCATTGTCTTTGGGATACTGGAGGACCACACGATAATCTTTCATATGCATATAAGGAAAGTGGTATTTGGTGTATTGAAGAAATAGATAGCGCACATAATATCAGTCAAACAACAACATCAATTGCTATTGGCCCAAATGATTTGCCAGGCATTGCTTACACAGATCCTACCACTTATCAACTAAAATATGCTTACTATGATGGTTTAGTTTGGTGGATTGATATCGTTGACTTTTCAGGCTGGATTGGTACACAGAAATCTATAGATATAGATTCACTTGGAGAGCCCTGTTTTATCTATTCGCGAAGTGATGAAAAATCTTGGTTTGCCTACAGAAATACTACAGGATGGCATAAAGAGAGATTGCCTCTTCCACCATCAGTTACAAAAGGCTTTGAAGGTTCACTGCGGATTGGAAAAGATGGTACGATTCATATTGCAAGGCTTGCTACCAATGACGATTATACCTATCGTGAAATCCATTACATCTATGGCACAATAGTAGGGATTGAAGAGGGTGAAAGGTTGAAGGTGGAAGGTGAAGGGTTGAAACTGGTGGTTTTGCCGAGTGTGGTCAGGGATAATGCTAAAATTCAATACACCATTCCTGAAAGGCAGCGAATCAGTTTAGACCTCTACGATATTCTTGGCAGGAAGGTTAAGACGATTGCTCAAGGAATTGTTAAGTCTGGTTTTTACTCTTACCGATTGAATTCATCCGACTTCAGTTCTCGTGTCTATTTCTTAATCCTTGAGGGTAAAAAAGAAGCAGAGGCAGAAAAATTATTAATTGTGAAATAAAGAGATACTCGCGCGCTCAGCCGAATTACTGATTTCGGCAAAAATACATTACCCCAACAAATAGATTTGGTTTTTCACCTTCCTCTTCGCTTTGCTCAGGGTCAAGGTCAGAATGACAGAACAATCCGCTATTCTGAGGGCTTGGAGTGCCCGAAGAATCTGGGGGTTTCAGGGGAACTCCCCTGATGTATCTTGGTAAACAATGGATAGTCTTGAAAAAATCATAGCCGAAATTGTTGTATGTAATAAATGCCCATTACACAGAACAAGGACAAATCCTGTGCATGGTGAGGGGAATCCTTCGGCAAAGATTATGTTCATCGGTGAGGCACCAGGTGCGAATGAAGATAGGACCGGAAGACCATTCTGTGGAGATGCGGGAAGAATTCTTGATGAATTGCTTGCTATCGCAAATCTCAAGCGCGAAGAAGTCTTTATTGGCAACATTCTGAAATGCAGACCGCCCGACAATCGCGACCCGAAACCCGATGAAATAAAAGCGTGCACACCGTTTTTAGAAAGACAGATAGAAATTATTAAGCCGAAGATTATCTGCACACTCGGAAATTATGCGACTGCATTTATCCTTGAGAAATTTGGATTAAAGGATAAAATTCAAGGGATAAGCAGAATTCACGGTAAGATTTTTGAAACAGATAGTTCATATGGGAATATAAAAATAATTCCATTGTATCATCCCGCAGTGGCAGTTTATAATATCAATATGAAAAAAGTTTTGGAAAGAGATTTTAAAATTTTAGAAGAATTTAAACATATCAGTGAAATATGAAAATTGGCTATCCGTGCATAAATCTATCCATTGGTTGTACGACAAATTCAACATTCAGATTAAAAAACTATTCAGAGAAAAATCTCATTGAGAAAATAACTAATAATCTTGATTGTCTCCAAAAAATTCTTGAATTTAATGTTCACCATAATCTTTTATTTTTTAGAATCAGTTCTGATATTGTTCCTTTTGCAAGCCACTCCATAAATAAATTCAAATGGCAAAAGTATTTTGAAAATCGTTTTGCAGAAATTGGGAAGTATATAAAAGAACACAACTTCAGAATCTCAATGCATCCAGACCAGTTTGTTTTAATTAATTCGCCAGACAAAGGAATTGTAAGAAATAGCGTTAGAGAACTAATTTATCATTGCGAAATACTTGATTTAATGGGACTGGACAAAACCGCCAAGGTGCAAATTCATATCGGTGGTATTTATGATGATAAGAAAAAATCAATTGAGCGATTTATAAGAAATTATCAGCAATTACCCATAATGGTTAAAGATAGACTGGTGATTGAAAATGATGAACGGCTATATTCACTTAGTGATTGTTTGCTCATCTCTCAAGAAACAGGTATTCCTGTTTTATTTGATTATTTCCATCACTTTTGTTTAAATAACGGTGAATCTTATTTGGATGCACTAAAATTGGCAATAAAGACCTGGCATAAAAAAGATGGGTTGTTGATGACGGATTATAGTACTCAGAAAAGAGGGGCAAGAATAGGAACCCATACGCATCATATAAATCTTAAGGATTTTGAAAATTACATAAAAACCACACTTGAACTTGATTTTGATATTATGCTGGAGATTAAAGATAAAGAAAGAAGTGCCTTAAAGGCATTAAAGGTCATAAATAAATGGAGGACACAATGAAAATATCTAAAATTAGCATTTTTTGTTGCATTATCCTAAGCATTTTAAATTGTGAAAAAAAGGTTACCAATTGGCAGCAAATAAAAGAAAATGCTTATGTGGAATGTCATCTGCCCAATGAATTTAATACACCCCAAATGTTGAATAATAATACCATGGGTTGGGAAGACGGATTGTATGTAAGCCGTGATGGATTGCATTTGTATGCGACTTATATGCCTGCCGATTTTTTATCATTTGTCTTAAACGGTGATAAAGTAGAAAACCTTGTTAAATATGACCGTGGTCCCCATTATGATATGGATTTAAAGAGTAATCCCGTCGGAACTTTTCTCTGGTATCATAGCGATATTATATTTGCGACGCGTAGTTCAATTACCGAAGAATTTGGAGCCTGGACTACTTCCAATATGAAACGGAGTATCTATAGCGAAGGCGGCTTCTGTTCAATTTTTGCTGATTCTTCAACTATTTCAATTTGTGTTTTTACCAGCAATGATGTTTATACAGCGAATACGAACATAAAGTGTATTAGAAATACCACTCCTAATCCTTCGGGAATAGGTGGTTTACTTACACCGATTGATAGTTTTGGGACACAATTCATAAATACGGCTTATACTGAGGATAATCCCCATATTGAGTTGATTGATGATACCACACTGGTTTTGTTCTTTGATAGTGAAGACCGACCGGGCGGCGAAGGCGGGCATGACATCTGGTATTCAGTCAGTACGGATAATGGAGTAAATTGGTCAACGCCACTCCCGGTAACTACTGTGAATACTTCTCAAAAAGAACATCAACCTCATTTATATTTTGATGGTACAGATTGGTGGCTATATTATTCAGCCGAACATACCGATGGCAAACTGGCAATATTTAGAAGAAAACAGAAAACTTACGGCAATTGGGACGACTGGGGAACGGCAGAATTGGTTATTTCTGCAGGAAATACCGCAGGGGTTGGTGAACCGACATTAACGTCTCAAGGTGACCTTTACTTCGTTGTCGTTTATGAAAATCCTGAAGGAACAAAATATGATCGTTTTGATGCCGACGCCTGGGTTGCAACAAGGAAATAAAGTTTTTATTGACAAAACTTTATTTTTGGATAGAATAGGGCGAAAGGAGAAATATGGGTTTAAGCCTCGGATTTTATCTTAATCTTATCCTTGGTGCGAATTTTGTCATTTGTAATTATACTGCCAACCAGCAGGCGCCTTGCGTTATCTACGGGAACAATCAGTTTTATGTTTTCTGGAGTGATTTGCGGTATTATAGTTCTCTGGGTAGTTATGCCTTGTATGGCGCACGCGTGACCAACAGCGGTAGTGTTCTTGATCCCAATGGCAAGTTATTATTTAACCGCCAGGCAGCATATCCGCCGAAGGTTGCCTATGACGGAATAAATTTATTGGTTGCGCTAAGGGACAGTTGTTGAAGTGCGGGTAATATTGTCGGGGTGCGTGTCACCTCCACCTGTGATTCAATAAATTCATTTTTTATTTCTAATGCCCCTGGCGTCCAGGAATCTCCGGATGTCTGTTTTGGCGGTGGATATTATTTCGCAGTTTGGATTGATAGACGTAATAGCTACCAAGAAGTATATGGTGCCCGTGTATCAACAACCGGAACGGTCCTTGAACCCAATGGAATCCAGATTGGCACCGGATCCCAGCCTTATTTCTATTATCCATCAGTGGTCTATAATGGAACTAATTACTTCGTAATATGGTCGAGCCCTTCCTTTTCGTCCTACAAAATCATGGGACGGTTCATAAACACGGACGGTTCATACGGAAGTAATATATTTGATGTGTTGACATTGTCTCAATCTGCCTATACAACACGGATTGCCTGGAGTGGTTCAAATTATCTCTTATGCTGGATTGAATATCAACCAGTTGGCTATACTTATACAGTGAAAGGCTGCATGCTTTCTTCAAGTGGGACTCCGATTGGTTCAATTTTTACTATTGCTGATACTGTTGATTACAGTTCACTTGCGGTTAGACATTCGGGTGTTAACTATCTTGTAACTTTCTCAAAGATAGTGGGTTCTTATAACCAGATATGTGGACGTTTTTATAGCACTTCAGGAGCTCCACTTGGACCTTACTTTAATATTTCCAATATAAACTATAGTTGTTATAACTGCGACCATTATTTAGGAGCAAATAATAAGTTCCTTACCGTATGGCAGGAATACCGAACGGATTACGATATTTATGGAAATCTTGATGTAAGCGTTGGGATTGAAGAAAATGTTCAGAAACTTCAAAATCATACATTAACTTCATACATCGTGGGCAATGAACTTAGAGTAGATAAAACCATTTGCGGTGCAATATATGATGCCACTGGAAAATTCATCGGTAATGTCAAAAATGGATATTTTGATTTTACCTGTTACAGTAGCGGCATCTATATTTTGCGAACCGTTGATAATCAGATTTGCAAAATCGTTAAGTTAAAATAGTAGAAATAAAAATACTTATTGCAAGGCTAAAGCCTCGCCCTACATTTTTATTGTTAATCAAATTTGAGGTAGACCCTCGGGTTTTACCCTTAAGAAAATTTTGTGGAATGTTCAATCATCTTAAATGTGGATACGAGTCAGAATTAAATCAGACTTGAATTTTTCTCGCATCTGGATATAATATATCAGAATGACAAAATTTGAGACATTAATCTTGAAAATTTCCAATAATGTTGGTAATGTTATCCTAAATCGGCCTGATGTTCATAACGCATTTAACGATAAAATGATTGAGGAATTGAGTATGGTTTTTGATGAGATTGAAAAGTCAAATGAAGTAAGGGTGGTTATTTTATCTGGTGAAGGAAAATCGTTCTGTGCTGGCGCAGATTTGAACTGGATGAGGAGGGTAAAGGATTATTCTTACGAAGAGAATTTAAAAGAATCCCTTGCCCTTGCGGATATGCTTTACAAAATTTATTCCTGTTCAAAACCAACAATTGCAAAAGTCCAGGGATATGCAATTGGTGGTGGAACAGGTCTCGTCGCAGTCTGCGACATTGCGGTTGCAGCTACCGATGCCAAATTCAGTTTTAGCGAAGTAAAATTAGGATTGATCCCTGCCTGTATATCTCCATATGTAGTAAAGAAGTGTGGCGAAGGAAGGTGTAGAGAGTTCTTTTTAACCGGTGAGCGGATGTCCGCGGAAAAGGCTTTAAATGCCGGGCTTGTAAATATTATAGTCCCGCCAGATTGTCTTGATAAGGCAGTTGAAGGGCTTGTAAATCAATTGCTCTCAAGTGGACCCGAGGCAATAAAGAAATGCAAAGAACTTTTGAGAACGGTTCCACAGATGTCGGTGGATGAGTTCAAAAGATATACTGCCGAAGTGATTGCAAAAATGCGGATTTCTGATGAGGCACAGGAGGGGATGTCCGCATTTTTAGAAAAGAGAAAACCCAGATGGGTTTAAGATTTATGTTGAATATATTTTCGTGAAGCAGAAATGTTTAAGAAAATTCTAATTGCCAACCGCGGTGAGATTGCGATAAGGGTTGCCCGAGCCTGTAGAGAGATGGGTATAAAGACTGTAGGTGTATACTCTACTGCGGACAGGCAATCTCTCCATTTACAATATTGTGATGAAACAATCTGTATTGGTGAACCTGCTCCCCTTGCAAGTTATTTGAATATACCGGTTATTATTGAATCAGCAAAGAAAACTGGTACCGAGGCAATCCATCCAGGCTATGGATTTTTGGCAGAAAATCCAGCCTTTGCCAGGGCATGTGAAGATAATGGAATTGTGTTTATCGGACCATCTTCAAAGGCGCTTGCGCTTGTCGGTGATAAAGTAGCATCTCGAATCACCGCAAAGAAAATAAATGCACCGATCATTCCTGGAATGGAAGTCTCAGGTGCGGATATTGATGAATATCTAAAAATTGCCCAGCAGGTTGGTTATCCGGTGATTGTCAAAGCCGCTCTCGGAGGCGGTGGAAAGGGAATGCATATAGCCCATAACGAAAAGGAATTAAAAGAAAATCTTGAACTTAGTAAACGTGAAGCAAAGAGTGCATTCGGTGATGAGAGTGTATATATTGAGAAATATATTGAGAAGCCAAGGCATATTGAGTTCCAGGTTTTGCGTGATAAATATGGAAATGTTGTGCATTTATGTGAAAGGGAATGTTCAATTCAAAGAAGACATCAGAAAATCATTGAAGAAACTCCTTCGCCCGCATTGACACCAGAGTTAAGGGAAAAGATGGGGGAGACCGCAAAGAGAATAATAGCCGCTGCTGAATATGTTAATGCTGGAACCGTAGAATTTTTGCTTGATCAGAATAGAAATTTCTATTTCCTTGAAGTGAATGCCCGTGTTCAGGTTGAGCATCCAATAACCGAGATGGTTACAGGCTATGATATTGTAAAAAGACAGATAATGATTGCCGCTGGAGAAAAACTTGATATAAAACAGGAAGATGTAAAACAGCGCGGGCATGCAATTGAATCAAGAATCTATGCTGAAGACCCGGATAACAATTTTATGCCTTCGCCAGGCAAAATTCTATTTGTTCAGGAACCACAGGGGCCAGGAATAAGGGTGGACTCAGGAATTTATTCAGGTTGGGTCGTCCCACCCCATTATGACCCGATTCTTTCAAAACTCATTGTCTGGGGAGAAACGAGAGGCGATTCAATAGCTCGCACGATACAGGCACTAAAAAATTATATAATATTAGGAATTAAGACCAACATTCCATTTTTGAAAAGGATAGTTGAGACGGAGCAATTTATAAACGGTGAACTGCATACCCATTTTATTGATGATAATCTACAATCGCTTTTGCCAAGGCATGAAAAGATTGATATTGCGTTAATTGCTGCGGCATTGAATTCCTTGAACAAGAAACAGGTTCATCTTAATTACGCCCAAAAGGTTGTCTCAGAATCCAATCCCTGGCTTGAAATAGGAAGGTGGGAGATATGTCAAATGTAAAATGCTTAAAAAGCATTCCTATTTTAGCCCGAGTTTATCTGGTTAAATTACAGAAATGTAGCGGGGTGATTCGTTGCACAATTCATGTGCAGACTTTTTTTGTTTATGGAAATTAGATTAAGATATCTGGATAATGTCTATACTATAGAATTAGAAAAGGGCGATAATTTCTACAATTTTGTTATCAACGGCAAGGCATATAAAATTAGTGATATAAATGCCCTCCCAAATACTCTCCAGTTCAAACTTAATAATGAATCTTTCAATATTTTCGTTGCAGAAGAAAAAGATAGATTATATGTTGCAATAGATGGTGAATATTATGCGTTTGAAATAGAAAAACAGGAGAAGGTGAAGGGCGGAGTTACTGCTGCTGAAAAGTCTAACGCTGTTGTTTCGCCAATGCCGGGCTTACTGGTGAAAGTGCCGGTGAAAGTTGGTGACAAGGTGAGCGCGGGTACAACATTAGCAATCGTTGAGGCAATGAAGATGCAGAATGAATTGAGGGCTCCAAAAGATGGGGTAGTCAAAAAGATAAATTATAAAGAAGGTGAGCAGGTTGATGCGTTTGTGCCGATAGTGGAGTTAGAAGCCTAACCAACTGCCTTGAGTTTAAAAATATTTAAATACCTAAATAAATTTTTAAATTATTTGTTTGGGTTGAGACAGCTTTTTTTCTTGGTGTTTCTGTGAAAGGAGAGACCCATGAAAATAGAAGTACCACGCTCAAAGGCGAATAGGTTGATAAATTCTGGTAATGTCGTTCTTATAACATCGCATTACAAAGACAAATCAAACATCATCACGGTTGCATGGCAAACACCAGTCTCAATAAAACCTCCCGCATTAGCAATATCAATTGGCAAAGAACGGTTTTCTTTAGAACTGATTAGAAAATCCGGTGAGTTTATTGTTAATATTCCAGATTGGAACTTGGTTGAGCAGATGCTATATTGTGGTACACATTCGGGTAGAGATGTTGATAAATTCAAAGAGACCAAACTAACGCCGGAAAAGGCAGAAAAGTTAATTAATACACCAAAGATAAAAGAATGTATTGGTTCAATAGAATGTTCAGTAATTGATTCAATAGAAATTGGCGACCATATTGTATTTTTTGGCGAAGTTTTATACGCTGAGGCAGAAGAAGATTTATTCAAAGATGATGTCTGGGATACCGCAAAGGTGAGGTTGATTTATCATTGTGGTGGTAACTATTTTATGAAATCCTCAGAGCGGACAAAAGTCTAAAGACCTTGTATTTTCAAGACAGTGATTTTAATCTGATTTTCTTGTAAGTCTTCCTCTCTTCAATGAAGCAAAGACGCCAAAGATACATAGCCCGGTAAATAAGTAAAAAGCAATTTTAAGGGTCTGCAGAAAAGAGGGATAAATCTGTGGAGTAATCTTTGCCTTTCCTATAGTAATTGAAAATATCAGCATTACAAAGCCCATGCTAGACATCTGCCCCAGTAATCTCATAGTTGCGAGGGTGCTGGAAGCAACACCATAATATTCGCTTATCACCGAACTCATCACAGCATTTGTATTGGGCGAAGAAAAAAAGGCGAAACCCAATCCCAAGATTAACAAGTAGATTACTATTAAATAAATTCCTGTATTTTTACCTATGAAAGATAATAATATTAACCCCACACTTGTTAACCCCATACCGGCAGAGGCAATTATTCGAGGCTGGATTCTATCGGAAAGTCTACCGGCAAACGGGGAGAAGAAGGTCATCGTAAGAGGCTGGGCAATGAGAATCATGCCGGCTTTTTGCGGGGAAAAATCTTTTAAATATTGAAGATAAAGACTGAGAAGAAATGCGACGGCACTCGTTGCACTATAATTGATGAGCGCAGCCAGGTTGGAAAAAAAGAAAACAGGATTATTTTTAAAGAGATTAATATTTAATAACGGCATGATAACTTTCGATTCCCATTTGACAAAAAAATAAATAAAAACCACTCCGATTAATAATAGGATAAATCCCAATACCTGGGGTAGAAGCGAAAAGCCATACATAAGAAAGAATAGAGCAGGACTATAGATTAAAATCCCCAGATAATCAAAAGGTTCAGCGCGCTTTTCTAATTTTTCAAATCTGATGAATAAACCCATTAAGAGTAACATCACAGCGCCGAAAAGGGCATTGAGGTAAAATATGCTACGCCAGCCAAAATGTTGGGTAAAAAATCCGCCGATAAATGGTCCTAAGGAAAGTCCCAGATAAACACCCGCGACATTGATCCCCAAAATCCGACCTCGGTCATGAACCGGAAACTTGGTTGTTAATATTGCTACGGAAGTTCCGAAGATCATTGCACCTCCCAATCCCTGAATTGCTCTCCAGACGAGGAAGAATGCAATATTATTAGTCACTCCACATAGCAATGAGAAAATGCTGAAGATAATAACCCCGCCGAAAAACACCTTTACCCGTCCGATCATATCTGCAATTCGTCCGATGGGAACAAGAGTCATTGCGGCAGCTAGGAGGTAAGAAGTAGGGATCCAGCTTAGCAGGAGGGCATTGATATTGAATTCTCTGCCGATCGCCGGTAAAGCCACATTTAGCGCCGAGCCCATAAAAGGGGTTAAAAAAGAACCCAAGGTAGTTACAAACAGCACAATATTTCTCCGGTTTGTTTGGATTATTGTTTTATTAGCGGAGATGTTCATAACCGGTAGGATAAATTCTTTTTAATGTTTTATTTCGCAAAAGATAAACGCCTTTTCCTTCGAGGATTCTTCCGATTTTAAAAAGTTTTATATTGCGCAGGTTATATAGGATCTTGCCGGCGACCAATAGTTCAAAATCCTCTCCCGCGGAAAGGACAAATTTTATGGGTGAGATTTTTTTAAATGAACATAACAATGCCACTTCGGGGTGGATAGGGATCTCTTCAATTAGAACCCGGACACAACTTTCCTCAGCAAGGTGGTGGGCATCGGTTGATAGACCATCCGAAGTATCGATGCCCGCACTCAGATATTTTCGTAATCTTTGTGCTTCATAAATTCGGGGTTCAGGGTAAAGATGCTTTTTTACTGCTTCGGGAAATTGATTTCGGCGATATCCTTCTTTAAGAACTATTCTTCCAACTTCAGCAAGACCCAGATAACCGGTGGTGTAAAGGTAATCACCAGGCTTGGCACCCGATCGCATCAAGGGACTTCGAGTTTTTCCGACCACGGTGATTGTGATGGTCAAAATGGGACTTTCTATTATATCCCCCCCTGAGATATCGCAGTGGAATTGATTACAGACATAAGCGAAACCTCGGTATAATTCTTTTATTTGTAAAGTTTTAGTGCTTCGAGGAAGTCCGAGACTAATTAAAGCACAAATTGGTTCCGCCGCCATTGCTGCAAGATCCGAAAGGCTTGCCCCCATGGTCCGGCAACCCAATGCGAACATTGAAAAGTATTTTAAATCAAAATGAATACCTTGGGCAAAAGAGTCGGTGGAAATTACCGTATTATTTTTCATTATCATCCCGTCATCACCAATACCCACACGGATCTCCTTATTTTTTTTAGGAAATTTGCTGCGTAGATATTTGATTATTTCAATTTCCGCCATGATACTTCTGGAATATTAAAAAATAGATTTTGCGAAGGGATTTTTAACAATCAAAGTATGCTTGAATAACAAGATTGAAATTTGGAGATTCAAAATTTTATACATGAAATTCCACGATATCACCATCTTGGAGGATATAATTTTTCTCAACGCGTTGCCCGTTAAAACCACGGTCATTCCATAATCGGGTGAACTTTAAATTTTTTTTGAAATCTTTATGAATGTATTCAGCAGCATCAATCACCGTCGCACCAATTTTTAGAACAATTGGATCTTTTTTAACTGGAGGCTGACCAATTTTCTTGGTATAAACGCGAATGATATTTAAATTTCTAAATATCTGCTGTTTTAAGGTTTCGATATTTAACCCCGTTTTTGTTGAAATCTTGAGAATATTAAATTTATTGCCATAAAACTCCAGAAAGATTTCGCTATTTCCTTCCGCTTTGTTTATATCTATTTTGTTTAATAAAATTAAACACTTTTTAGCATCTGGATTTTCTTTTTCTATGTAAATGTTTCTAACTTCCAGTTCTCTTTTTATGATTTCCATCTGCTCTAAAAGATTATCATCAGCAGCATCGAGAATTATCAAAAGCAAATCTGCAAATCGGAATGCAGCGTATAACCAGGCTGGCGCATTTTCGGAAACTGGGGGAGAATCCACGATTTGAATTTTGATATCTTCGTATTCCATCATGCCTACCTGAAAGGTGGTGGTGGTAAATGGATAGGGTGCCACTTCAACATTAGTCCGGGCAAGAAGGTTTAAAAGTGCTGATTTACCAGAATTAGGCAGTCCGACCAGCAAAACCTGCCCTGCACCCTGTCTTTCTACTTGGTACCAAGCGGTAGTACCTGTGGATTTCTTGCTTTTTTCCATCAACTCCCTAGTTTTGGAGATTTTTGCTCTTAATTCCCCTTGGAGTTTCTCGGTACCTTTGTGTTTGGGAATTATGGCTAGTAATTCTTGAAGATAAAAAAGTTTCTCCTGTAGAGTTTTTGCCTCCCGATATTTCTTCTCAACTTCAAAGTATTGAGGTGGTAAATTTGCGGGCATATAAAATATTATCCAAATTTTTAATTTAGTCAACAACTACAAATTTCACACCTATTAGGGTTTTGTAATTTTTTGTTGACTTTTAGCAAAAATTGGATATAATTTACATAATTTGCCAGGGTAGCTCAGTTGGTAGAGCACCGGACTGAAAATCCGGGTGTCCGCAGTTCGATTCTGCGCCCTGGCATTTTTAATCTATCGGGTAAATGTCGAAATATTACGGGGAAATTGCTGCCATAGGTACATCTTTTTGTTGGTCATTTGGTTCAATATTCTTTACCTTAGCCTCACGGCTCAGCGGTGCCAATACTGTTAACCGGATACGACTTTTATTAGGTATGCTATTTTTGCTGTTAACTCATTGGGTACTTTCGGGAAATTTAATTCCTCAAAATGCTATGCATTGTCATTGGGTTTGGTTTGGTCTCTCAGGAATAATTGGTTTTGCCATCGGGGATACATTTTTGTTTCAGGGCTATGTTTTAATTGGCCCACGCCTGACGATGTTGTTAATGTCACTGGCACCTGTATTTGGAATGTTATTGGGTTGGTTAGCATTGGGTGAGGTTTTGACACTTAAGGACGTGGTTGGTATTATTGTCACTATTTTGGGCATTGGCATTGTTCTTTATGCTAAGAAGAATTCTGATGTTAAAATAAAAAGTTATTTGCGCGGCATATTATGTGGTTTAGCAGCTGCACTATGTCAATCCCTAGGATATTTTTTATCAAAAAAAGGACTTTTATGCAATAATTTGCAACCGCTCGCGGGTAATTTGATCAGGGTGACAGCCGGCACTCTTTTTATCTGGGTGGTAGCATTATTTCAAGGCAAATTGATTGAAACGATTCAGGGAGCAAAAAATAATAACGCAATCTGTTTAATGTTGGCTGGTGCATTTTTTGGTCCATTTTTAGGGGTTTGGCTTTCGCTTGTTGCTATTCAGCACGCTTACATCGGGATTGCTTCAACTTTGATGGCCTTACCACCGATAATTTTAATCCCCCTTTCTTATTGGATATTTAAGGAGAGAATTACTCGCACTAATGTAATCGGAACACTAATTGCTATTTTGGGGGTGGGTTTAATTTTTATCAAGTAGTTTTTTAATTGACAATTGAAAAAATTTTGATAAAATATTATGAGATATGGCGAGCATGTTGAGAGATACAATAATCGAACGCCTAAAACCTTTATTCGTGCAGTATGATACTTATTTTCAAAATTTTCTCACTACTGGGCAGCAGATCGAAAATAGCCTTCAGACCAATTCCGAGTTGTTGACCGAGATAAAACAGAAGTTTAACAATCTCTCGGCAACGATTGAATTGGTGATCGAGGGAGTGGATGTTTTTGACTCCGAAATCAAAAAAATGAATGACCTTTTAAAAAGGAGTATAGAAAATTTTAAGGAATCGGTTACAGTATCGGAAAAAATTAATCTTGATCTGAATAATATTATCTTCACTTTAAATAAAATTCAGGAACGAATAGGTCACCTGGTGGAAATTATTCAAAACATAAACCTCATTTCTGAAACTATTGAGGTTACCTCAAGGAATGCCGGGATAACTGCTTTTCATGCAGGACAAGAAGGAAGAGGATTCGAGGTTATCGCTCGCGAGATGACCGATTTAGTCCGTAATGCTCATCTGCCTATGCAACTTATTCCAGAGATCTCCAGTGAGTTACTAAAGAATATCGGTGAATTAAACCAGGACATTCAAAAAATTCAAAGTTTAATTTTATACTTGAAAGAAATCGCAGACAAATTTTTAAATATCAATAATGAATTATTAACCTTCATTCCTTATCTGGAAAACGCAATTAGAGATGTTTCTAATAGTGCCGCAATACAAAAGGAACTGCAAATCGGTTTACAGAAAGAGAGTGAAAGGTTACCTGGTTATCTTGAAGACATTTACCAAATTATTCGGACTGCCTCGGTTACTGAATTGTCATTGGGTGCATTTTTTCAACATCTCAATAACACAAAAAATTTGTTAATTTCCAGTGACAACGACCAGAATTTTGCCTCGCTTTTTTTCATCTTAAGAAATATTCTATTGTATGAACCGAGAATGGAGGGCACGGAACGCCTGCTGGGTAGAACGCTAAAAACATTTGACCTGCACTTTTCAGAGAGATTGATATTACAATTTGTTTCGGAGGCGAAACATCTTAACGAAACAATTAACATGATCGGAGAAAAGATGAAGTCATGGCGTAAGACTCATAATTTTGCACACGAAACATTAGCGCGAGCCAAAGTTTTTTACCAGGACGTGAGCGAATTACTTGGTTTGTTAACAAATAAGTCCAGCCGACTGAAAAGTATTGTAAATAAAGTCGATAAACCACTCACTGAATTGAAACATGTAACGGATCGGGCTCGCCTCTTAGGTTTATACGCGAGTATTGAGAGTGCACGGAGTGGCAAATATGCCGAAACTCTCGGGGTAGTGACTGGGGAAATAAAAACGCTTTCCCATCAGTCCTCTGAATTTGTTCAGAGTATTGATAGTGTTTTGGCACAATTGGAAAAAGATATCAATTATCTTATAACATTTTTTATAAAAACTGCAAGTGATGTGGAACTTGGTTTCAATGCTTTGGGGATTGCGACCGAAGCAATTAATGAGAGTAACAGCACTCTTGATAACCTTGCCACCTTATCCCAGGAGATGTTTTCTACAACTTCAGAAATGATTACCAAATGTGGCATGCTGGGTGAATATTATCGTAACTTTGAAAAAGAATACCAGAAGATAAATGAATATTTTTCTTCTTATGATACGATTATCCAATCTGGAGAGAAACTCGCACATGAAATTAGAGGGCTTATTGAAGATTTCAAGAAAGAGGTATCGGTGATTACCACCGAAAAAAAACGTATCGTCTTGCGGACCACTGAAGATCCCATCACTTTTGACCCGGCGATTAAAACCGACACCACCAGCCATCAGGTGATTGAACAAGTTTTTACCGGCCTTTACACTTTTGATTCACTAAATCATATCATTCCGGCAGTGGCTTATTCATTTTCGGTATCGGAAGATGGTAGGGTTTGGGATTTTTATCTAAAAAAGGGAGTTAAATTTCATGATGGGCAGGAGGTTCAAGCCCAGGATGTTATTTTTTCGTTGAATCGAGTAAAAAAGGGTCCTAACGCCAATTTCATTGAGTATCTTTCCGATATGATAATAGTAGACCCATATCATGTCCGGTTTGTGTTGAAATTCTCTTATATTCCTTTTCTTGCTAACCTGGCTTGTGGCGTCTGTGATATAGTGCCATCAAACTTTAACCCGGATAAGCCGGTAGGTTGTGGACCTTATAAGCTGGTACATTATGAACGGCAGAAAGAAATAATTTTTGAAGCCTTTGATGATTTTTTTGACGGTCGACCACCAATTTCTGAATGCATCATAAAAATTGTTCCCGATGACAGAGAGGCCCTGGAATTATTTAAAAGTGGCGAATTATCAATTTTGAATTTGACGGTTGATATGCTACAAGAGTTTTCTCCGGAGGAAATTTATGCTGGACCAGTACTATCTACCCACTATCTTGCTATTAATTTTTCCCGAATTTCGCCCTTTTTTGATTTAAATGTGCGAAAGGCAATGAATTATGCACTTGATCGGGAATATTATTGTCGCTCATTACTCAGAGGCAAAGCAATACCCGCCCATGGTGTTTATCCCCCGGGTTTACCCGGGTACAATAGCAAATTGGCCGGCTACCCATATGATCTTAAAAAAGCCCGGGAATTGATGCGAGAGGCAGGTTTTGTTAATGGTATCCACGAGGAATTTATCCTTGATATAAGGGCAGGTTCCGAGACGATCAAACGAGCCGAGTTTATTAAAGAATCTTTCGCGAAAATCGGTATCAAGCTAAAGATAAATGCATTACCATGGGAGGAGTTTCTAAATAAGACTTACAGTGGGAACAGCCTTATGAGTCTGAGGGGATGGGTTTCAGATAACGGTGATCCTGATAACTTCGTTTATACGCTTTTTCATTCCAAAAATTTTGGAGCAAGCGGCAATACTTCCTTTTATGCCAACGAGGAACTCGACCAAATGATTGAAGCAGCAAGATCAGAACAGAATTTACGCCGGCGGCTGGAGCTTTACCAGAAGATAGAAAATTTTATTGTTGATAATGCGCTCTGGGTTTTCATATCCCATGGTGTTGATTGTTATGCGGTGCAGAAGAATATAAAGGGGTTTGTCGTTGACCCTTTTGGATTGGTCCGTTTTAGAAACCTTGTAGGCATATAACTATGGAAACATTGATAATTTTTAAGATTGGTGATGAATTAGTGGGGATAGATATCAGAAAAGTCCGTGAAGTAACGGAACTACCCCCGTTTGTTCCTGTCCCTCATGCTCCTAACTTTATTCTGGGATTGGCAAACATCAGGGGGGAAATTGTTCCGATTATTTCGCTACGTCAACGTCTAGGAATTACAGGTGAAGAACAATCGAATATGATTCTGGTGATTGAGGAAGGAGAGCGGATTGCCGGTCTGAGGGTGGATGGACTGTGGGGTACCAAAAAGATAGATAGCCATTTGATTAATCGGAATTCAGAGTTGCTTGTCACCCGAAAGGAAAGAGATTTTTTCGTTGGTGCGTATGAAGGTGAGGAAAAGCCGATTTTGATTCTAAACCTCTCCCGGGTTATCGCCAGGGAAGAATAGAGTATTGACTTTTTTAAAAATTAAGATAAAATTAATTTACTATGGAATACGTTTCCGCTCATTGGGGATTAGGGAAAAAGGAGGTTAAATGAGAATTCTGGTGGTTGACGACGCAATGTTCATGCGTCGAATGCTCACCGATATTTTAGAAAAGGGTGGGCATACAGTTTGTGGAGAAGCAGCCACAGGTAAGGAAGCAGTGGAAAGGTATAAGGAACTAAAACCAGACCTGGTAACAATGGATATCATCATGCCGGATATGAGTGGTATTGAGGCGGTTAAAGAAATCAAAAAAATCGATCCCAAGGCAAAGATTTTGATGGTTTCAGCTATGGGTCAACAGGCACTTGTCCTGGAGGCAGTTCAAGCCGGGGCAATTGACTATGTTGTGAAGCCATTCCAACCTTCTCGGGTGTTGGAGTCTATAGAAAGAATCATGAAGAAGTAAACCAAGATGCTTGAGGAATATTTACCACTTTTTATTAGTGAAACCGAGTCATTCATAAGGCAACTGGAGAGTGAGTTGTTAAATCTCGAAAAGGAACCCCAAAATCGCAATGCAATTTTGGAGGTTTTTCGGATTCTACATACTATTAAGGGCATGGCGCAGACGATGGGTTTTGAGGAGTTGGGTCGATTGAGCCACCTGGCTGAGGATTTGCTCTCCGAACCGAAAAGAAAGGGGGAAATTGAAAAGCAACTTATTGAATTTCTTTTCAGCGTTGTTGATTATTTCACTAAATTTTTAAGGGCACTAAAAGATAATGATAAACTACCTTCGGCTGATGAATTATGTAAAATTTGTGAGGATATTAAAGAAGGCAAGAGAGTGGAGTTTGAACGTCCCTCCATGTTGAGGTTTGAGACGGGCGAAATTAAGATAAAAATGGCGAAGATAGATAGTTTGTTTAATCTCACCAATGAATTGCTCATTTTAAAATCAAGGCTTTTAAAATTGAGTTCGGAAATAGCCAACAGGGAACTTCAGTTTCTGATCGAAAGTATGGGAAGGTTTATCACTGCCCTTCAGGATGAGGTCATGCGTCTGCGGATGCTCCCGCTATCTACAGTTTTTGACTTTTTCCCGCGCTGGTTAAGGGACGAGGCTAAAAAACAGAATAAAGAAGTGGAGTTCGTGGTAAAAGGAGCTGAACTGGAGGTGGACCGCTCAATTATTGATGTTTTACGTGAGCCCATACTCCATTTACTGCGTAATGCCCTTGACCACGGTATTGAACAAAAAGGTAAGATAATGTTAGAGGCTTACCGGGAGAGGCAGCAAATAAAAATAATTGTAGCAGATACCGGCCGAGGAATTGATCCTGATGAGATAAGAAAAATTGCGGTGGAGAAGGGGTTAGTAGATGAAGATGCCGCTCGAAAGTTGACCACTGAGGAGGTTTATAAATTCTTACTAAGGAGTGATTTCTCCACAAAAAGAGAAGTTTCGGCCGTTTCCGGCCGGGGAGTGGGGCTTGACATTGTTAATTCTTGCGTTAAAGAGCTGGGTGGTCGACTTGAGATAAAATCCCAAAAGGGGAAAGGTTCAGAGTTTATCATGGAACTTCCCATCAGCCTGGCCGTGCTCCGGACCTTTATCCTGCGCTTAGATGGACAGCGGTTTGCCTTACCCTTAAGCTATGTCCGGGAAACTTTCTACATTGATGACCGCAATATTCAAACGGTCCATGGACATGAACTTATCAAATTGAGGAATAGTATTCTTCCCTTAGTCCGAGTGAATGAAAAATTGGGGGGTTTTTCAAAACCAGGGAGGAAATCAGTGGTTGTGGTGGAATATGAGGGTAAAAGACGCGGCTTTATTGTTGATGAAATCTTAGGGGAGGAAGAGATGGTGGTTAAAAAAATTGATAAATTGCTTCCGGCAACGCTGTATTCAGGATGTGCTATTTATGGGGATGGTAAACCAATTTTGATTCTCGATCCCAGGGGGTTAAATGATTGATGCTAAAAATCTCACGACAAAACAGATTGATGCCCTTACAGAGGTAGCCAATATTGGAGGTGGGCATGCTGCCACTTCGCTTTCTCAACTACTCGGCAAAAAGGTTATGATAAGGGTTCCAAAACTCTATACCGGACAACTGGAAGATGTTATTTTAAAAATTGCCGACCCAAATGATATCGTGGCATCGGTTCTTTTGTATTTTCTTGGCGATTTGACTGGGAGGACACTGCTTTTATATCCCTATGAGGATGCTCAAGAACTGACACGTTTATTGATGCCCGAGGGGCAAGAAAGCACAATTGAATTACAGGAATCGCTTCTCAAGGAAGTATCCAATATTCTTTCTTGTTCATATATGAATGCACTTGGTGAACTGTTGGGACTTTTGATACTCCCCTCAGTACCCGGGATGATCATTGATATGGTAGGTGCGGTCCTTTCAAGCGTTATTGTGGAATTTGGCAACGAAAAAGATTTTATTTTCTGCATTGAAACACAATTCGATTTCGGTGATTTCAATAAACCTCTTTCCGCATATTTTCTTTTATTACCCGATAATTCTAGCTTAGAAATAATGTTGAAGAAACTAAATTTAATATAGGGTTATGATATCTCCTGAGGAGTATAAAGTTTTAAAAAGTTTTGCAGAGCGCATCCCGGACAACGATCCGGGAGCCCACAATAATCTTGCGGTGGTATATTATAATAAAGGGCTTTATGAAGAGGCAATTCAGGAACTGGAGAAGGCTCTAAGCATTGACCCCAATTTTACCCTGGCACGGAATAACTTGGAAATAATCTTGAAGAAGTCAGGAAAGCTTGAAAGCAAAGTCAAAGAACTTGCCCATCATATTGAAGTGGAACCATTTGACGAGCGCAAAACCTTGGAGCTCGCCGACACTTATCGAAAATTAAATCGTTATTCACAGGCGATCATTTATTACCGCAAAATTCTTGATTTCAATCCTGGTTCTTATGAGGCACATTTTGGATTAGGTATCACCCTGAAAAATTTGGGAAAATATGACGACGCCTTAGAGGAGATAAAAAAGAGTTTGGAGATTAAAATTTCTCCAGAAGGCTATCGTCTGCTCGGTGAGATATATTTCAACAAAGGAATTATTGATTTAGCGATAAAGAATTTTCAGGAAGCAATTACGCTTGACCCCTCTTCGGCGGAGGCCCATTTCTTTTTGGGCTTTGCGCTGGGTGAAAAGGGCTTGCACAAAGAAGGTCGGGAAGAAATCAAAAAAGCAATTCAACTCAATCCTGCCCTTGCCCAGTTTGAACCCAATTTACCTATTGAACTTAAAGAGCACCGGGGATATCTTGAATTTTTGAAAGAACAATTAGGAATTCCCAAGAGTTCGGTTAATGAATATCAGGTGCATTTTAATTTAGGTATGACCTACCGAAACAAAGGATTATTTACCGAAGCAAAACGGGAATTTGAAGAAGCGTTGAAACTGAATAGCGAAGACGCCGAACTCCATGCCGCGCTCGGCGAAGTGCATCTTTTTCTTAACAAAATAGATGAGGCATTAAATAACTTCTCAAAATGTCTGGAGCTCGATTCACTTTCTATTAAAGGACTCAATGGTCTGGGTGTTGTTTATTTCAAGAAACACAATTTCTCTCAAGCAAAGAGTTATTTTGAGAAGGCACTCGCTGTTGATAATAAATATTTACCCGCGCGGGCAAATCTTGGTTTGGCCCTCTATCTTACTAATCAAATCGAAGAAGGAGTAAATATTCTAAAAGACGCTATAGCTCAGGGAAGTGAAGAGGCAAGGTATAATTTAGGGATGTATCTATATAAGAAAGGTGATTACGAACAGGTTTTAAAACTTTTCAAAGATGAATCGGTGGATGGCAACTTCTTTAAGGGTTTGGTTTATGCCGAACTGGGTCGCGACGAGGAAGCGGTTAATGCGTTCCGGAGTGTAATTAATGCGGCCCCCGGATATGCAGGGGGATATTATAATTTAGGTTTTCTGCTGATGAAGACCGGACAGTTTGAAGAAGGTCTTTCACATATCCGTAAGGGGATGGAAATTGAACCTAATTACGAGAAAGAAAAATACCGTATTGCCTTGGCTCCGGAATTATATGAACATAATTTGTATTACACCCCGGCAAAGATTGAGGAACAGGTGAAGGAAAAAATTGCAGAAGAAGTAGAAGAATTCTTTCCGACATTAGAAATACCAACTCCTCAGGATTACATTCAGGAAGCCGAAAATTTTTTAAAGAAAAATGAATTTGACAAAGCATTGAACATGGTTGATGAGGCATTGAAATTGGTGCCGGAGATGAGCGAGGCAGTGGTCTTGAAATCACGCATTCTTTTCCAAGCTGGGAATATCGATGACGCTTTGAATCAGCTGGAGAATTACACACAACGCCATCCTGATGATATTGATTCAACATTATATCTTGCCAATTTGCTCAAATCTTTAGGACGTTTGAAGGAAGCAAAAAGAAAATACCAAAATCTTTTGCAAATTCAGAAGGACAATCCGGATTATCTGCGCGAAATTGCTAACTTAAGTTTAGAATTGAATGAACTTGATGAGGCTGCAAAGATATATCAAGAATTGTATCAACGAAATCCTGCTGATATTAATGTAAACTTAGGTTTGGCAAAAATTATGGTAAAAAAGAAAGACCTAGAGGCTGCGGCAAAGTATTTGAATCTCCTTGAACAAGAAAAGCCTGAGCTATATGATTTTTATGAGGTCGCCGGTATATATCATCTGGAAAAAAATGAGCGGCAGCAAGCCCGCAGCTATTTTGAACGGGCAATTGAGCTTGAACCTGCTAAACCACTAGCCCATTACCATTTGGGTATTATTGCTGTGCAAGAAGGTAAATTTGAAGAGGCGTGCAGCTACTGGAAAAAAGCGATGCTTTTAAGTCCCGATGAAGAATTGGCGAGCAAGATCACTCACTGCCTTAATATAACTATGGAGATGATGGAATTTTTAAAATCGCAAGTTTGAAGGGAGAATAGCCAATGGCCGATGAATTAGCAATGGATTCCAAGGCATTGATATTTGCGACCCTGGCTGATGTCTATCTAACATCGGGAATGATTGATGAAGCAATCTCCATTCTTAAAGATGGTTTGAGTCGAAATCCTAATTATACCTTAGGCAAAATTATCTTGGGCCGGGCATATTATCTAAAAGGTGATATTGAACAGGCACAAAAAATTTTGGAAGAAATATACGAACAAGCGAAGGAAAGCGAAAACGAAAATCTTTATCTCGGCCATATTTACAAGCGTCTCGGTGATTATGAAAAGGCCATCAAATTTTATGAAGCTACCTTAAAGATAAATCCTGAAAATAAAGAGGCAAAGCAAGAATTGGAATTGCTCCGACCAAAACCAAGTCTTGTGGAAAGTACAAAAGAGACACCTGGGGTTTTAGAGGAGACGAGTAAAATAATCCCGGAAATGGTGGCGGTGCCTCAGGAAGAAATTAAGCCACGGCTCCCTATTGAAGAATTGATAGAGAAAATTGAACCACAAACTGTTGTAGAGACCGAAATCCAACCCGAATCCAAACTTGAAGTTGTAGAACCGGCGAAATCTGAGGAGATAACCCCGCCTAAAGAAATCGTCATGCGTACAGAATTAGAAACCACCTCGGTTCTTCCGGAAATTGGATTCGAACCGGTTTTGGAAGAGAAGGTAGTAGAAAAGATAAGCCCGCTTGACTCTCTTAACGAACCAATGAAAAAATTGCTCGGCATAAAAACAGTTAAGGGGGCGTTTATCCTCGCCCGCGATGGATTACTCGTTCAAAATTACTACGAGGGAAGAGAAGACATCGAAGAAATCTCAGCACTCCTTGCAGGTATTTTTAATGAAGCTGAAAATGCTTTTCAATTTCTGAAAGTTGGACATTTAGATAGATTTATTCTCGAGAAGAGTGATGAGACGATATGTGTGGTCACAGCGGGTGAATCATTATTAGGTATAATCACCCAACCAGAAGCAAAACCAGGATTAATCTTTGTTTATGCCCGCCGCATTATTGAAGAAATACGCAAGATATTGGGGTAATTATGGATTTGGGACAGCTGACTAAAATTCCTAAAGTTCTGGGCGCTGGTCTGGCGACTTTTGATGGATTTATCGTTAACAGCCAATTTATTCATGGCTATGATCCAGAAAAATTTGGTGCAATGGCAGCAAAAATTGTCAACCAGCTGAAAAAGAGTTTTAAAGCGGAAAAATCTTCAGTAATTTTTTATACCGACAGCATCGTTTTTCTCCTCCGGGCAAAGGAAGAAGGTGTTCTTTTCCTAATTGCCGAAAAAGACGCCAATTTAGGATTGATCAAAATAAAGTTTGAAAAAATTTAAAATTACAGTCAATCACATGAAATCTAAGGATTAAAACTTTAGGTTCATGGTCATTGAGCAATTGAATAACAAGATTTCAAATTTTCTGAGGATATTTTTTATAATTCTTTTCGTCGTTAATTGCCACCAAAATACTCACAAAGGTGTTGGGTGGGATGAGCAGGCACGACGCCAAATGGTTGAAGAACAAATAGTTGCACGGGGAATTAAAGATTCCAATGTGATAAATGCCTTACTAAAGGTTGAGCGCCATAAATTTGTCCCTAAGGAATATGAAAAATATGCCTATTCGGATGGTCCATTACCGATTGGTGAAGGTCAAACCATCTCTCAGCCTTATATTGTGGCATTAATGACGGAAGTCTTGGAATTAAAGGGTAATGAACGGGTACTCGAAATTGGCACCGGTTCAGGTTATCAGGCAGCAGTCCTTGCCCTAATTGCGAGAGAGGTTTATACAATCGAAATCATTCCGGAATTGGCGAATTCTGCAAGAAATCGTTTGGAAAGGCTCGGTTATAAGAACATCCATGTAAAATGCGGTGATGGTTTTTTAGGCTGGCCTGAAAAAGCACCATTTGATGCGATAATAATAACTTGTGCTGCTCCTCGGGTTCCTGAACCCTTAATTGAGCAACTTGCTCCAGGAGGCCGGCTCGTCGTGCCAGAGGGTGACGAGTGGCAGATGCTCGTTCTTTACCGAAAAGAGAAAAATAAATTAGAAAAACAAGAACTTATTCCAGTGCGATTTGTTCCTATGCAGGGGAAAATCCGGGAGTAAAATAATTGATGGACAATTTATTATTTTTATATATAATTAACCATAGTCTAGGTATCATTATAAATATAACCAAAAGGGGGTGTGATATGAAGTACAAAATAGTTCTTGGGGGAGTGATAGCATTGTTGCTTCCACTCTTCGGCACTGAAACCGGTCCAGCCTTAACACCAACCACGAATTCACAGATTCTTCAGATAACTGATACCCCGTTGGAAACCAAAGGAAATCTAAAGAGGCTTCCGTTTACACTTTCTATTCCTTACTCAATTGAATGGCGTATTTCGCTACCTGATACTTATCATGTTGGTTTAACCCCGGTAGGTGATACACTTCTATGGGTTTCCGAGGGTGGATTTTCCACTGGTGATCCTGCGGAAATTTATGTCTATGACTTGAGAACTCTTGCACTTATAGATTCTTTCAATCAACCCGGGGTACCTGCGAATAACTGGGGCTGGCGTGATATGACCTCCCGGGGCGATACGGTGTTTGCTTCCTATGATGCAAATGTCCGTGTTATTCATTGGCCCAGTCGGACTGTAGTACGTTCTTTTGCTCCAGGGACAGGTTTGAATCCACACCGGGCATTGGCGTGGAATCCGGGTGATTCACTTTATTCAGCGAATTTTGCCAGTGCAATATGGCAATTTTATAAGACAACGCCCTACGGGGCAAGATCAATAGCAAATATCGATACCTCATACGGTCTCGCTTACGACGCAAATGGATTTGTATGGATGTCGGTTCAAACAGGTGCCCAGCAGGGCAAGATTGCAAAATTCAGTTATCCTGGATTGGTAAAACTCGATGAGCAGGTGATACCAGAAATCACCGGGGTAGCCGGTGGTTGTGAAATGTGGCGGGATACTTTCTTACTTTATCTCAATCAGGGAACGCCGGACGAGGTTGTTTGTATCCGACTTTACTTTCCTCCTAACGATGTAGGTGTGGATGCGATTCGCACACCCGACCGCGCAGTAAATCCTGGCTCTTCATTGGCACCTGTTGCACGCATCAGGAATTTCAGTACCACCCCAATTTCCAATATTCCAGTGCACTGCTGGATTGACTCTGCTGGTGTTCGTGTTTATGAACAATCATTCACCTATCAAGGTCCGTTACCCGGAAATGATACAGCACTGGTCACATTTAGTCCAGACTGGATAGTTGGACCAGTAGGTACCAACTATCGGATAAAGATGTTCACAAATCTACCAAATGATAACAACCGGGCAAATGATACAACAAGTCAAACTACAATTTCCTTTAATCTTAAGGACACATTGATCGTGCCCTGGCGTCAGACAGTACCAACGATTGATGGTAATATCCAAGCAGCAGAATGGAGTGATGCATTAGTCTGGGATATTTCGGATGTTCTCGGACAATATGGGGTTCCCAGACCAGCAGGGAGTGCAATTCTCTACTGCAAACACGATTCTCAATATGTCTACTATGCAGTTGATATACCTCCGGCGTCGGCAAGAACCGATTATGACCAGGTTGGTTTCTATGTGGATGAAAACTTTGATCGGGCATGGGCTGGTGATTCATCAGAAGGTAATCATTGGTTTGCTGTGGTTTCTAATGTCGATTCTACTATTTATCGTGCAATACCAAGCTATTGGACGAGATGGGCATCAGGTAACGGTTTTTCTCGCTCCAGTACGGTATCAGGACATATGCAATTTGAAGCTTGGGTGCAGAAGGGGGCTCTCCAATGGTATTACACAGTATCCCCGACTGCAGATACAGTTGCCTTTTATGTATATGTTTTAGACCAGCCTGGTGATAATTATTATGGTATCTGGCCTACGACCATGCCTTCCTCTCAATGGGATAATCCTGAGTATTATGGAGTCATGATTTTAAGCACACTGGGAGTACCGGTGAAAGAGACCAAAACGGATAATTTTATTAACATCCGCATACAGAATCCAATAAGGGCACCTCTGGTTTTAGAAAAAGTATTACATCTTGAAATATACGATGTTCTCGGCAAGAAGATAAACGAACTCGAAAGTACAGCTGATGGCAAGCTGATTTGGAATGGAAAAGATCGGAATAATGAACCTGTACCTGTTGGTGTTTACTTCCTAAAGATAGATTCAAAACAGGGTAGCTTCACCAGGAAGGCCGTTCTCTTAAGATAGAGTGAATTAGTTCATTTTGAAGAAAAGGGTGCTTAAAAGTACCCTTTTCTTTTTTAAGGGGATAGGGATAAGGCAATCACACGATTCTCACAGGATAGGTATAACTCTCAATCATCGTTGGTCTTTCGTTTAAGAATTTTAAAATATGCTGCCCACAATTTGAACCGATTTTATTTTCCTCTAGTTCTCCTATACTTAAAACAACTTCATATCCGGCTGTTCTTAGGCGATCAATGGTTTCATTTTTTTCGTCTTCCGTGATAATCTGGGATAAGATATTATTTTTACGGGCATTAATGGTAGGATTTACCGGTGTAATTTTTATGATAAATTTCTCAGGATTAAAATATCTCAAAAGGATATTTTCATCCACTACCATACCTTTGGCAAGGGCAAAATTTAACACAATCTTTCTTTCACCATCTTGATAAAATACTTCACCATAATCGGCTATTTGCTTGAAATTCCACTTCTTTGTAGGAATAAGCCAATCTCTCAATTGTTCATTGGTAGTGTGGATAGAGAATTGTAATTGAAACCTGCCAAAATATTGGTCCTTTTTTATTTTCAACATATCCTTAAAAAATCTTTCTTTGCCCAACGGAGCGATGGTAGAGATACAGACCATGAGTCCAGGGGCATCATATAGTGTAGGTAGTAGTTCAAGGACTTCAAGAACCGAATCGTTAAAAGCCGGTTCACCAATGCGGGCGAACTGAATCTTGAATTTTTTGACTGGAACTTTTCGGTCAGGAAAGCGGTTTCTTACCATGAAATCAATCTGGTCTATTATTTCCTGAGTTGATAATTTACCTTTATAGAATCCTCCAGCATCGCAAATTTTGCACCTTACTGGACAACCGTAAAGGGTGGATACAATCAAAACCCACTTATCGGTGCGCGGGAGGGGTGGTTGGACTGATTCAACAAATTCCGTTGGTATTCCTCTGATGGTTTGTGCAATGTAAACGATTGCGATATCTTCGCGGCCTATCTTACTGATTACCTTCATAATTTAAAGACATTCTGCTTATTTCCATAGCAGCTTTAATTCCATCTCCAACAGCGATGGCTGTCTGACGAAATGGTCCATTTTTTACATCGCCGATCATATAAAGCTTTTTATTTCCTTCTAAACTTTTAATTGTATACTGCTCGAGAAAATCAAGATTCGGCTCGCGGCCGATAGCTACTACCATATAATCGACACTCAAGGTTCTGTTATCAGACGATAAAATAAGATTGTTGTCAATAAATCGAACTCCAGTCACTGCAAAATTCTTAAGATAAACTATTCTTTGGTTTTTCATACATTTATCAAACAATGATGGTAAGCATTTTGGTTTCTCTGCACGGTCTAAAATCCAGACTTTGTTTTTTTTGCTAAGGCTGAGGGCATAATCAAAACCTGCATCCCCAGCCCCAATGATCGCAATACGGGAATTCTTCAATTTTTTAATCTTGATTATTTCATAGAATATTCGGAAGTTTGCTGCCTGGGGGATCTCAAGGTCTAACATGCGTGGCTTAGTCCCTGAGGCTACAACCAAAAATTCTGATTGGTAAATATTTTTTGAGGTCTCAATTAGAAAAGTCTTTTCATACTTTACTCTTTCCACACTTTCCTTGATGATATTTATTTTATTATTTTGCAACTGCTGTTGGAAAAGAGCGACGAGTTTTTCACCTTTTATGCCATCTGGAAATCCTGGATAGTTTTCAACGAAATTGGCATTGCGCAACAGTCCTCCTGGTTTTTCTCTTTCAAATATCAAAAAGGCAATTTTGCTTCTCTTCAGCTGTATTGCACAGGCAATTCCCGCCGGGCCAGCACCGATGATAGCGACGCGGGTTTTTAACATTTTCTTTTGAAACAATTTATTATTTCTTCAGTAAGAACTGGAATAGCAAAACCATAGCTAAGGTTGACAAGGGTTGCCCAATGCATCAGTTCATTCTGCGTAGCGGTCCCATCAACAACAAAAAATATTTCAAAACCACGAACAAAAGCATTCCGTGCCGTTGTCTCACAACAGAGGTTAGTCATCACCCCGGTTATCACCAGTTGTTTTATCTTTTGTGTTTCTAAAAGCTTTGCTAAGTTTGTTTTATAAAATGCATCGTATTGCGTTTTTATGATTACGGGTGCCCCGGAAACATACAAGGCTGGGCTTAATTGGTAATTCTTATTATCCCGGGTGATGATATCATTCCACCATTTTTTAAGCATTCCGGCGTTTCTTCTTGTATTGATATGCTGTGTAAAAATAATCGGTCTTTTTTTTTACTAAAAATAGAGATAAGTTTTTTAATATTGGGGATTATGGCCAGCGCCGCTGGTAAAAATGCATGGGAATCTTTCTCCAGAAAATAACGCTGCATATCAATAATGAGCAAGGCAGAGGCATCGGGGCTAAATCGTATTCTGGGAAACCGGTAAAATGCTTTAAGTTTTTGTAAGAATTTTTTTGATTTAATACAAATGTTTTTAGAAGTGAAATAATTTTCTTTATCCATCCCCGGGAGATTTTTTTTGATTTATTGGAGGCAGTTTATTATATTTTTGTTTAAATTCTTCAATGAGTTTCCGATACATAATTTCGGGTTCATCAGTAGTCTGAAATCTAAAAAATGCTGCAACATTAAAATCGGGGTCGCGTCGCTCATATATTAACTGGATAGTTTGTGCCAGACTTTGTGTATAGCCTATGTAAACAATATCTTGTAGGATATCGGAAAGTTCAAACACCCCGGGATAATCCGGGGCATTTTTCAGTTGTTCGGGAATTAATCTTCGCCAACCACTATCAATCGGCATAATAGGATTATAATCAAATTGTGAGAAAAGTCAATATTTAAAGATTTAAGGCTCTCTTGACTTTTTGATAAATTTGCATATAATAACCTTATGAAGCGAACATATCAGCCCAGTCGCAGAAAAAGAAAAAAAACACACGGTTTCCGTGCGCGTATGAAAACCAAAGCCGGCAGAAAGGTTTTAAGTCGAAGAAGAAAGAAGGGCCGGAAACGTCTGGTGGTTTAAATAAATTAGAAGATTGCCGAAAATTGAAGCTAAATTTGGAATAAATAAAAATGCGATTATTCGGCATAAGAGAGAAATAGATGAACTTTTTTTGACGGGCAAAAGATTTTTGTTTGATGATTTAGTGATTATATATAAACCCAGTCCGCAGTCGAAAATCGGCTTTTTCGCCTCCGGGAAAATCAAAGGCGCGGTTAATCGGAATCGGATGAAGAGGCTGCTAAGGGAGGCGTATCGAATGAATAAGGAGATTTTTATGGGTTTAACGGTTATTTTTTATGCCAAAGGATTGCTTGACACCAAGCGTATTTTAGATGCATTCAAAGCTTTTAAAAAGGAACGGCACGACCATGAAATTTAGCGAGTACCTTAATGAACTTTTTATTTGGTTAATAAAACTCTACCAAAGGACACTAGGAATTTTGCTACCTATTTCTTGCAGATTTACACCCTCTTGCTCGCATTATGCGATCGAAGCAATAAAAAGATTTGGAATCTTGAAAGGTGGTTTATTGAGCCTCTATCGGATAATTAGGTGTAATCCTTTCTGCCCCGGTGGTTATGATCCAGTTCTCTTTTTTGAAAAGGGAGAAAGAGATGGAGAATGAGCAGCAGCGATTAATTGTGGCTTTTATTTTGATAATAATAATTCTTCTGTTCTGGAGTTTTGTTACCAGCCCGCGAGGTTCTAATGTTGAAATGCAAAAAGCGAAGGCAAAGGATTCTCTAAAGGAAACTGTTTCTAATACTACTGATGAACTATCAGCAGGTGATACAATTCTTATTGAACGCGATAATTATCGCTTGACATTTACCACCAAAGGGGGGGGTATAAAAAGCCTTTACATAAAGCGTTACGAGGCGGAGTTGGTGCCGGAAAGATGTTTATTATTTGATACTAAAATTGGCGATATCAAGACATTCTTTGAATATTCACTACTTGGTGATTCCCTTATATTTTGGACGTATGTAAGAGGCAAAAAATATGAGAAGGTTTATTACTTCCATGAAGATGGTTTTGTACTTAAAGTCAACTTTCCTGATACCATACACCATATTCTTAGTTTGAAAGCGGGATTAAAAATAACCGAAGAAAAAAATCAGCGGGACGACCTGAAATATTTTAATGTTTATGTGCAAGACAAAAAGTTCCGGAGCATTGTTGGAGAAATCCAAAACCAATATCGATTGTCTTCCGATTGGAAGTGGATTGCTCTGCGCACCAAATACTTTGTGCTGATTGTAAATAACTTGGCAAACGCCGGGTCAGCTGATTTTTACCGCCTTACCAAATTAAATAGTGAAATCTATAGTGCATTCGTGAGTTGCGCAGCTGGCGGCAATGTTAATCGCTACGGTATTGAAGTTTTAGCCAACTCTTCTTTTTGTGTTTCAGTATTAGTGTTACCGATAAAATTTAGCATTCTTGCCAAGTATCAAAAGGGGTACGAACAGATTGAGCACGGCGGAATTTGGGGACCGATTGCACGTCTGATTATCTTGATTCTAAATGTTTTTTATTCATTCGTTAAAAACTATGGATGGGCAATAGTTATCTTTGCTTTCCTTCTTAAGATAATTTTCTTCCCCCTTTCGCGGCAGATGATAATTTCCCAGCGACAGATGCAGCTGCTCCAACCGGAACTGAAAAAGCTCCAGGAGAAGTTTAAGAACGATCCCCAGACATTGAATCGTGAGATGATGCACCTTTACAAGGTCTATCGGGTTAATCCCTTTTCCGGTTGTCTACCTTTGCTCATCCAGTTTCCAATTTTTATTGCTCTTTATCAAGTTTTGACCACGGCGATTGAATTTCGCCGGGCACCTTTTATCCTTTGGATTAGTGATCTATCAATTAAGGATCCCTATTATGTTCTACCCATCGCAATGGGGGTTTTAATGCTTTTGCAATCACTAATAACAACTGTTGATCCCCGACAACGGTTTATGGTGATTATGATGCCCTTGATAATGATAATTATTTTTCTAAATTTTCCTTCTGGATTGCAGTTATATTGGTTTGGCTATAACCTTCTTTCACTGTTAGAAAATTTTTTGATAAAGAGAAAAGTTTTGGGTTAGATATTAAGACCCTCGGGTTATCCGATGGGAGTCAGATGAATTAAAAAAATGAAAAAAGAGGAGGCATAAATGAAGATGATTGAGGCTACAGGAAAAGACCTGAATGATGCGCTCACGCAGGGAATAAAAACTTTAGGGGTTACCCTGGATGAGGTAACCTATGAAATTCTTGCTCAGACTGAAACTGAAACCAAGGTCAAAATATCAATTAAAGAGCCTCGTCAATATCTCCAGATTCTCACCAATTATATTTTAACCAATATGGGTTTCAAGGTTAATGTCAGCGTCAATAAGGATGAACAGGGTTACACGATCAACATCAAAACCCGTCACGGCGATACACTCCTTATAGGAAAAAACGGAGAAAATTTGTGGGCTCTCCAATATTTAATTTCCCGCCTTGTTAAGCGGTTTTACTCTAATATAAAATTACTCGTTGATGTCAACGGTTACCGCCAGCGACGGACTAACCTTTTACGTAAAAAAGCTGAAGCCATTGCTCGCATTGTTATTCAAACCGGCAGAGAAATGGCACTTGATCCTCTTACACCTCGGGAGGAAAGGATTGTTGCCAATCGTATAAACGAATTAAAGGGTGTTAAATTATATACCATTGGTCGCGGTAGTAGCCGGACAGTCATAATTGCCCCGGCTACCGAAGAAACTTCGGAAAAAGGGGAATAAAAATGTGAGTGAAACTATCGTTGCCTGTGCCACACCCGTAGGTTATTCAAGTATTGCCGTAATTCGTGTGAGCGGCGACGAGGCAATTGACCTTTTTAGAAAAATATTTATTTCTGCCCAAAACATATCGATCTTTCAAACAAGTCATGCGTATTACGGCAAAATCATTGAACCACAGACCCAAGAAACAATTGACTATGTGGTGGCGACGGTTTATTTTGCCCCCAATTCTTATACAGGCGAAGATGTGGTGGAAATTTCCTGCCATGGAAATCCTTTAATCGTTGACAGAATAATTAAAATCTTAACACATTTAGGTGCCCGTCTGGCTCAACCAGGCGAGTTTACAAAACGCGCTTTTTTAAACAACAAATATGATCTCCTACAAGCAGAAGCCGTCTTGGAAACAATCTATGCATCCTGCGATTTGGCACGCCGCACTGCTCTCTATCACCTGGAAGGCAGACTTTCAAAATATCTTGAGGCAAAAAGGGAAAAGATTATTGACCTTTTAACCAAGTTAGAACTGACAATCGATTTTCCAGAAGAGGAAGAAAGTGTCGTAGACTATGAAAAAATAGTGAATGAGGTTGCAGAGATGCATCGGGAAGTTTTGGAGATATTAAAAAACGCTGAGCAAGGAATAAAGATTAAACAGGGTTATTTAGTGGTTATTGCGGGACGACCTAATGTAGGCAAGTCCACGCTTTTTAATCGGCTCCTTGGTTACGATCGGGCACTTGTTCATGAAACACCAGGGACAACACGTGATTTCATTGAAGAGAAAATAGAACTGGACGGCATTTTGATCAGATTGGTTGACACTGCCGGCATTTGTTCCTCAAATGGTGAACTTGAACGCCTTACCAGTCAAAGAAGTCGAGAGATTTTAAATAGTGCAGACCTGGTTTTGCTAATTTTTGATGGTTCAGAACCGATGAATTCCCAGGATACTTTACTTTTTCGATTAACCCAAAATTTAAATAAGATATATGTAATAAACAAAATTGACCTTAACTTGGTTTTGAAAGAAAGTAATATATTATCAGACGCCGTAAAAATTTCGGCAAAACATGGTGAAAATATCGAATTGTTGAAACAAGTTATTAAAAAACGTCTCCTTTCTTACACGGTATCCGAAGATAAACTTATCCTCAGACAACGACAAATTGATGCATTAAAGAGATTTTCTTCTTGCCTGGAGGCGGTCCAGAAAAACACCACACCTGAATTAATCGCGTATGAGTTACATAATGCTTTGGAGATAATTGGTGAACTGACCGGTAAGGTTCTGCGGGCAGATATATTGGACAGAATATTTGAAGAATTTTGCATCGGGAAATAGTTCATCTCTGAATCACGGTAACGCCGGACTTAAAAGCTATTTTTTCTAAAATTTTACGCTCAGCCTGTGGCAAGGTTGAAAGGGTAAATAGAGAGATTTTATAAATTTGTTTTACTTCTTTTAATTTATTGAAAATGTCTTTATAGTAAACTGGCGCATCAATAAATTCGTATGCCTCTTCTAATTTCGGGGGATTTTTTAGACTTTTTAGTTCTTTTTCTATCTCGTCAAAAATCGAAGAATGGAGGAATAGAACTGACTCTTCATTTTGAAGGAAATTTTCTTCTCTTTTTATTATCCTTCTTTTGCTCAAACCAAATTTTTGACTATTTTGTGCTATTTTAGGGAGATTTTCTTCAATTAAAATAATATTGCCGGGAATGTAAAACAGAATGTTGGGAGGGACAGCGGCTATTACATAATTAACACCGTAGGATTCGCAGATTTTGTCAATGCGGTGTGTAAGAAAAACTGGGAAGTCAGAATGGAAAAGAATTGTATTCCAGCCTAAAAACAGATTAAATATAACAACCATCGCCGTTAAAAGAAATTGTGATTTTTTAAATTGATAGATAAAGCGGCTGGATATTATTGTGAGAATTGGTATTAAAGGATAGGCAAGTCGGAAGTAAGGATAATAAAACCCTAAAGGCACAAAAAATGTTGTAAGAATAATCAAAATAAAATAATCGTGTTTTTCTTTTAGGGGGTAAAAGAGACTAGTAAGAAAAATCGTTGGTGCAAACCGGAATAGATAATATAGAAATTTTAAGTGGTTGATACCCAGAAGGTGCCCATGGCGCTGGAAAATATTTTGCATTGAAATAAATTTTAAAAAAATGAAATAATACGGGATAAGCAACAGCAGGGGAAGAACAATTATTAAGAAATAAAAGTTGAACTTTTTTTTTCTTCGATACCAAAGACTAACAAGGAGATAAATCAGAAATAAGATTGGACCTGTGTATTTGGTATAACAAGCAAGAAAAGTAAAGAAACTGCAACCCAAATAATTAATGCTACTTTCATGAGTGAGACTTTGGTGAAAAAAATATATTGCACTTAAAAAGAAGAAAACAAAAGTTGCATCACTAAGACCAGATTTGGAGAAAAAAAGGAAAAATTCTGAAGTCGCGAAAAGAAGCACTGCAATAAAGCCAACTTTTTCATTATACAAATTCCGCGCTAGGTGAAAAAGCACATATATACTCAAGCCCGAAAAGATAACTGAGAGCATAGGTAAAATCCAGGGTTTACTGCCTCCAAGCAAAAAGGATAACGCAATTAAGCCTTGAAATAGTGGCGGCGTCTGGAAATTGAAAGGTTTACCATTGGCGCCCATTGTTGCCAGCCATTTTGCCTGAAGGGCAAAGACCCCCTCATCCCAATCAATGAGATGTAGTTTTTTTAAATTTGCAAAGTTTAAAACCCAAAAGAATGTGATGACCAAATAAATAAGTACATGGTATTTTTTCATATTGAGGCACAAAAAAATTTAATAGGGAATTAAACTTTATTCTTCACGCCAAAATAGAATTCTCCCACAATTAGGGCAGGTTACAATTTCATTGCTCCGCACAAGCATCTCGGTAGGTAACTGTTGAAAACAGCCAAAGCAAAATCCATTTTTTACTTCAGCAAGGGCTAAAGTGTAACGTTTTTTCACCCGTTCGTAAGTATCGGCATACTCTTTAGGAATTTCTTTTAGAAGGTTGGCCCGTTCTCTTTTGAGACTCAATAGCCCCACTTCTTCATCAATTTTGAAACCGATCTTTTTATCTGCTTCTTTGTCGGCAATTAAATTATCAAGATCAAAAAGTCGCTTTAATAATCGCATTATGTCTATCTCTTTTTTCATAAATTACCTCTTTTTTGTCAATTTTTTCTCTATTTCATTTATCAGGGCAATAAATTCATCCGGTGTTTGAGGTTTGTTTATTAAGTTTCCCTTGCTTAATTCACGGCAAATCTGGACGATTTTACCCAAAGTAATCAGATATTGATTTCCTGGATCTTGGGGTGGGGCAATGATTAGAAAGAACAATGAAACGGGTTTTTTATCAATCGCATTAAAATTGATGGGCTTCAGAGTTCGTCCCACAGCAATTTCTAACTTACTTACCGCTAACGAGCGACAATGGGGAATAGCAATGCCCTTCCCGATGCCGGTGGAACCCAGTTCTTCCCGTTTTAAGAGGGTGTTGTAGATCAATTCAGCATCGGTCTTACTTTTTATCATATATACCAAATCTCGCAATACTTCCTCTTTTTTTGTCGATTTTAATTCCAAATTTATTCGCTCTCGGGATAAAAGACTTGCAAGGTTCATTTAACCTCCTTAAATTTTTTACATCTTCTCAGGGCAGGAACAACCAATCAGTTCCATACCGGTTCTTAAGACCTGTGCGGTCCGGTTGATTAAAAACAGCCGCGCCTTAGTCAAATCTTTATTCTCGGTGACTACACGATGTTTTTGATAAAAATGATGAAAGATTCGGGCTAAACCAATTAAGTAATATGTTAGTATAAAAGGCTCAAAGTTTTTTACTGCGTCTTCCACAGTCTCATCAAAGCGCAAGACGTATTTCATCAAAGCCAGTTCTTCTTTCTCGTTTAGTAAATCCAAATTCGCATCAGGTGTCAAAACGATGTTTTGTTCCCGGGCGAATTTTATTATGCTCATAATTCGGGCATAGGCATACTGCACATAGTAGACTGGGTTTTCTTCAGAGACATTACGGGCGAGAGTGAGGTCAAAATCAAGGTGTTGCGAGCTCGAACGCATCAGGAAGAAAAATCTGCATACATCTACCGGTATTTCACAGAGTAGGTCGTCAAGGGTAATGAAGGTACCTGCACGTTTTGACATGGATATATATTGGTCATCTTTTTTTAACTTTACTTCCTGCACAATAATAATTTTAAGCATATTTTCTGAATAGTCAAGGGCTTTTAAGCCAGCATATAGACTGCGGACTTGACCGAGGTGGTCGGGACCAAGGATGGTGATTAAAAATTGATAGTCACGTTCAATTTTATAAAGGTGGTAGGCAATATCGGGCAATAAATAGGTATACCGACCGTCACTGGTAATTATGACCCGGTCACGGGTATCGCCGAAGGAGGTGGTTTTAAGATATAACGCCCCATCTTGTTCAAAAGTAAGATTTTTTTCTTTAAAGGTCGTCATCACCCTGTCCACATAACCTTTTTTGCGTACTTCAGATTCCCGTATCCAATTCTTGAATTTGACCCTAAACTGAGCAAGCATTTCCTGATGTTGGTGTAAAAAGTAATTTACAGCTTCCGTCTTGATAGTTTCAGGGTCAACGATATTCGCGTCAAGAAACTTTTGAGCAAGCGGGATGAGGTATGTGCCGTGGTATCCGTCCTCTGGAATATGATATTCCTTTCCTGCAAGTTGATTCATCCTCTGTATAATGCTTTCTGCCAAAAGGTCAATCTGACGCCCACAGTCATTCACATAGTATTCTGCATCCGCGTGGTAGCCAGCGTAGTTCAATAAATGCACCAAAGCGTCGCCGAAAGCCGCGGCTCGACCATTGACAATATTAATGGGTCCGGTAGGGTTGACGCTAACAAATTCCACATTTACTCTAAGCCCATTACCAATATTATACTTTTCGGTCTTTTTGAATTTTTCTTTCACATAGGCAGGATCAAGTATGAAATTTACAAACCCTGGAGGATAAATCACCGTTTTACTAATAATTGAAGATTTTATTTTGCCGGCAATTTCTTCGGCAATCTTTAATGGAGGGAGTGCTCGCTTCGCTCCAATCCGCATTGCGAGATTTGTGGAATAATCACCTTCTTTGTCGGGTGGGACATTGTCAATAATGATGGTTTCTTCGGGATACAGTGCCTGGAGAAGATTTTTAATTTCGGTGCGGATCATTTCAGAGTTTTATCCGGGGAGCATCTCCCCAGAGTCTTTCCAACCCGTAGAATTCACGGGCTTCTTTGGAAAAAAGATGGACGATGACATCAATGTAATCAAGAAGAATCCAACCTCCTCCTTCTAAACCTTCAATATGATCGGGAGCGGCAAAATCGCTTAAGTATTCCGCAATTGTCCGGTTATGTATATCCGAAAGACCGGTTGCGATGACAAAGAAATCAGTGATGGGGGAAATATCGCGTAGATCAAAGATAATTATATCTTCGCCCTTCTTATCCTCAATTATGCGGGCAAGTTCTTTGGCTAAGCGGAGGGGAGTTAAGTTAGAATCTTTTTTCGACATCCGGGAACAACTTTTTATAATCCTCTCCAATAATCAATGTAACATCAACATAGAGGTCCGGATCTACATCCTTGCCAATATTTTTGCAATTAATCCTTCGGGCAAAGTATTTCCCATTGGCCATATTTTCGTCAGACCGTTCAATAACCACGCTTTCACGATAATAATTTCTTGCGTCACCAATTTTTACTACATTAAACCCTTTTTCGCGCAAGATATCGCTTACCCTTATAGCCAAACGATTCACTCCACAGCCATTAAGAACTTCGATCCGGAGATTGCTATTTTTTTTATATATTTCTTCCGGATCCTCCCGTGTGGACATGTAGATAATTGATACGCCAAACAGAAATAATAACAATATTAGAATTATCAATCCAACCTTACCTGTCTTCATAGAGCAAGCTTTTTTTCTTACCATCTTTGATCCAAACAAATGGTCCCACAACTGCATTGTCCTCAATTATCGTATTCCCTTCAATCAGAGTATAGGGTCTTATCTGCACATTATAACCGATCTGAACCGTGACATCGATGGTGGTGGAATTGGGGTCTTCAATATAGACACCCCTTAACATCAATTCTTCAAACCAGCGCTTTTTAATTATCTCACGGACCCGCGCAAGGTCAGATTTGGTATTTACACCCAAAATTTCCTCTTCGTTTTTGATTTTGAAACTAACAACCTTTTTCTTTTTGCTAATCAAATAGTGAACAATATCGGTTAAATAAAACTCTTTTTGTTTGTTATTGGTGCGGACATGGTTAAGCGCTTCGTCAATAAGCTCTCGATTTCCAAAATAAATACCACTATTTATCTCTTTTATTTTCAACTCTTCCGCATGGGCATCTATATGTTCGACGATTTTTAATATTTTACCGCTTTTATTTCTTACGATTCGTCCATATCCAACAGGATTATTAACTTCGCAGGTAAGTACAGATAAATCCGCCCCTTGACGGTAGTGGTTTATTATCATTTCACGCACCGTTGTCTTGTTTAATAATGGAACATCACCATAGAGAATAAGTAGATTCGGTTTTTGCGCAAAGATGATACCTTTTTTAGCTGCATCACCGGTCCCTCTGGGAATTTCTTGAATTGCATATTTAATTTTATCGCCTAATACTTGTTTCATCTCTTTTAAATTCTTACCGGCAACAACAATTATTTCTTCGCAATTTAGCCCCTGCGCAATTTCAACAACATATTGAATCATAGGTTTGCCCAAGATTTTATATAACACCTTGGGGATCGTACTATGCATTCTCTTGCTTATGCCGGCGGCAAGGATAATCGTGGAAAAGTGATTGAAATCAGTTTTTATTATCACACCTAAATATATCCAAAATTTTAAAATTGTCAAGTTAAGGAGAATATTGATTAAAATGCTTTTTTCTATATAATATCCCTATGGTTTACTTCCTGCAACAATTGCTCAACGGTTTGCAATTGGGCTTTGTCTATGCTTTGATTGCGCTGGGTTATACGATGGTTTATGGAATTGTCCGATTAATTAATTTTGCTCATGGCGATGTCTTTATGGTAGGTGCATATCTCGGCTTTTTTGCACTGGCAGTTTATCATTACCCTTTCCCCTTAGCGATTCTATTCGCCATGGCCGGTTGCGCATTACTGGGTGTGATAATTGAAAGGCTTGCTTATCGACCCTTGAGAAATGCACCTCGCATTTCCGCTTTGATAACCGCGATTGGTGTTTCCCTCTTCCTGGAATATTTTTCCAGTTTAAAATTTGTCTTTGGGCCTAATTATCTTGCCTATCCCCGGCCTTTTGAAGTGTGCATTTATCAATTGGGATCGGTATGTATTTCCAATATTCAAATTTTGGTCATAGGTGTTGCACTCTTTTTGTTATTGTTTTTGCAGCTTATTGTCAAAAAGACAAAAACAGGGATGGCGATGAGGGCAGTCTCCTATGACAAGGATACCGCAAAATTGATGGGGATAAATGTAGATTACATTATTTCTATCACATTTGGCATCGGCTCGGCACTGGCGGGTGCAGGTGGTATCCTTTATGGCATCGCCTATCCTCAAATTCATCCCTTCATGGGCATCATGCCTGGTTTAAAGGCATTTGTTGCTGCAGTTTTGGGCGGCATTGGTTCAATTCCAGGAGCGATGCTGGGTGCGGTAATCATGGGTATCATAGAGACGATGTGTTCGGCATATATTTCTTCCACAATGCGTGATGCCTTTGCTTTTGCAATTTTGATTGTGGTGTTATTGGTAAAACCCAGTGGTTTATTGGGAAAAAGGGAAGTGGAAAAGGTATAAATGGATAAAAAAAATTATCATCTTATGGGATTAATATTGGGACCTTTTGCAGTCATAATGGTGCTTATCTCATTGGGTATTCTCAATCCCTACTGGACTCAGATAATACAATTTGCTTTGATTATTACAATCTCGTCCCTTGGTTTGAATCTTATTTACGGATATACAGGTCAATTTTCCCTGGGACATGCTGCATTTTATGGATTAGGTGCTTATTGCTCCGCTTTTATCACAAAAAATCTTCATTGGGGATATTTCTCTTTTATTATTGGTCTTCTGTCTGCGATAAGTCTTGTGGTAGTGGTTTCATTTTTGATCGGGCTCCCTATTCTGAGGTTGAAATCTGATTATTTGGGCATTGCAACGCTCGGATTTGGGATTATCGTGAAGGTCTTGTTGGACAACGCTGACGCCCTAATTCCACCCCTCGGCGGTTCTCGAGGTATGTTGGGCATACCCAAGTTTACGAGTTTTCCGTTGACCTATCTATTTTTTGTTATCGCAATCATTGTGATACGAAATTTTGTTTTTTCTAATGTTGGTAGGGCATGTATTTCAATTAGAGAAGATGATATTGCGGCGGATTGCGTCGGAGTCAACACCACCAAATACAAAACACTGGGATTTGTTTTTGGATCGGTCTTCGCTGGTGTTGCAGGTGTTCTTTATGCCCATCTCTACTCTTTTTTGCATCCTTCTAATTTTGATTTTTTGAAATCAATTGATGTTCTTTTGATTGTTGTTTTAGGTGGATTAGGAAGCATTTCTGGGACAGTCATTGCGGCGATAATCTGGACATTTCTTCTTGAGGGATTGAGGGTGGTCCTTCCACCGCAGATTCTTGATTGGCGATTGGTGATCTATCCGCTTCTTTTGATAATCATTATGGTTTTAAGGCCCATGGGATTAGGAAGCGGCATGGAATTTAAATTTTTAAGGACTTCAAATGATAAAAGAGAAAGATAACTCATTATTGGTCCTTGATGGATTGACCAAATACTTTGGAGGTTTGAAGGCAGTTTCCAATTTGAACTTAATAGTAAGAAGAAATGAACTTGTAGGATTGATTGGTCCTAACGGTGCTGGCAAGACCACGGTCTTCAACCTTATAACTGGGCTTTATATTCCTGATGCTGGCACGATTAGGTTCAAGGGTTTAAAGATTAATGGTTTAAGACCCTATCAGATCGTGCGATTGGGCATTGCCCGGACTTTCCAGAATATCCGGTTATTTAATAATTTGACGGTCATTGAGAACGTTAAAATTGCCTGTCATAAAGATGTTAGGTATGGTCTTTTCTCAGCTCTATTAAGGGATCGAAGATTTAAAGAGCAAGAAAAGGAAATTGAAGATAAAGCCTACGCGATTCTTGACATCTTTGGTTTGACAAAAAAAGCCCATGAATTGGCAAAAAATTTGCCCTACGGAGAGCAAAGAAAATTAGAGATAGTGCGGGCTTTAGCCACAAATCCAGAATTGCTTCTTCTTGATGAACCTGCTGCTGGGATGAACCCCCAGGAAACCATAAAACTTATGGAACTGATTAATTTCGTCCATGAACGATTCAACCTGACTATTCTGTTGATTGAACATCAGATGCGGGTCGTAATGTCAATATGCCAAAGAGTGAATGTGATGGATTATGGCGAAAAGATTGCTGAAGGAACACCGCAAGAAATCCAGCATGATCCGAGGGTGATTGAAGCCTATCTTGGTAAGGAGTAATCATGGAGCGGACTAAACCAATTTTAGAAATAAGGAATTTAAATGTATTTTATGGTGAAATACAAGCCTTGCACGATGTTTCCTTCAAAGTATGCCAGGGTGAGATTGTAGCATTGATTGGTGCCAACGGTGCTGGTAAAAGTACTACCTTAAGAACGATTTCCGGATTGTTAAAGCCCAAATCCGGAGTGATCATATTTGAAAATAAACCCATCCATTATCTCCCCGGACACAAGATTGCTAGATTGGGGATTGCTCATGTTCCTGAGGGAAGAAAACCTTTTGCAAATTTGACTGTCTATGAAAATTTACGCTTGGGCGCCTATTTAATAAATGATTCCCAAATCATCCGAAATACAATGGAAAGAATATTTAATTCCTTTCCCCGGCTGAAGGAAAGACTTTCACAATCTGCCGGGACGCTTTCGGGAGGAGAACTTCAGATGCTGGCGATTGCCCGCGCTTTAATGTCCCGTCCTAAACTTTTGATGCTTGATGAACCATCTATGGGTTTATCGCCCATTTTAGTAAATGAAATTTTTAACATCATAAAGGAAATAAATGCTCAAGGCACAAGCATATTACTCGTGGAACAAAATGCCCACAAGGCGTTATCGATTAGTCACTATGCATATGTTTTAGAGACGGGGAGAGTTATAATGGAAGGTACTGGAAAATCACTACATGAGAATCCCCGAGTAAAGGAAGCATACCTTGGCGGATAAAATAAACTTTCCGCACTTATTTAGGTGCGAATTAGTGTGATAACCTCATTTATCCAAAAATTTGAGCAAATTAATCTGAATCATCAATCAGGGGAAAGTGCACATAAATAAGGATAAAGCTTCGTTCCATGTGCCTTAATTGTACCCTGCATTTTTTTCTGTTATTCCAAAGGTAAAATGTCCCCTTAATTTCAAAGCGAGATGTCCCCTTATGATATTTAATTCTTTTCTCATGTCAACTACTGCTTACCATTGCAATGAA
>JBDRWD010000013.1 GCA_039802205.1 candidate division WOR-3 bacterium | reverse complement strand
ACAAAACCCCGATCGACGATTAGTATAGTATCAAGCAGCGGACTATAACTGATGCTTTCGTGATTTTGCAAAAAGAGTGTATAACCATTGGCACTTGAATCCACATAGATGTGGATATCCTGGGCAAGGCAGAGCCCTGCGCTTATTAACATTACACATAATATGTTTTTCATATCAACCCCCCCCTTTTTATTCTCCGGTGAAAACCAGAGAAACGAGATGGATACTTAAATGTAGTGGCTGAGCTTGCTCGACAATTTAAAGCGCAAACCTGAAGGTTTACCCTCCATTTTATCGCAACCCGAAGGTTGCGCTACATTCAATAGAAAGACCATGCGCAGGCTAAAGCCTGCGGCTACCATTTTACGGGCTATGACACAGGCTCTTCAGGTATGCGTTATTTCCATCCAAGGCATGGACAATATTCCTTATTAATGCTTTGACAAATCCTTATGGATAGATATAATTATCTGTGCAAAAGTCAAAATTTAATCTGTGGTATATAACACTTATCCTTATTTTTGCCTTTGTCTTTTGTCTTTCCCTGCGCAAGATCTATGACACCGATATTGGCTTCCATCTCCGGGGTGGAGAATGGATGCTCACCAATAAATCGTTTCACCACTATGACCAGTTTACCTATACCGTGCGCCATCACGAATATATCGCAATGTATTGGCTCTATCAGATAATTTTGTTTATTATTTTTAAAGTTTCAGGTGCTGGAGGTATTTCAATCTTCAACGGTATTTTGATTCTAATTTTTTTTACTTTATTATTTTTACGCCTGAAAAATTCCTCAATCCCTATCTGGTTGATATGTATTTTGATTCTGACGAGTCTTTTTTCATTTGAGATTAGATTCGGGGTGAGACCCGAGATATTTACTTATATTTTTATGGTACTGATGTTACTCATCCTTGACCTCTTTTACTTCCAAAAAAAGAATCTTCTCTTTCTCTTACCCATCATCCAGATGCTCTGGGTAAATCTTCATGGACTATTTATCCTGGGCTGGGGTATTCTGCTTTTCTATCTCATAAGCACATTTTTTAATGAAAGACCAAAATTCAAAGAATTACTAAAATGGACTATGTTATCCGTTTTCATTTCGTTTTTGAATCCTTATCATATCAAAGGCATTTTATTTCCATTCTATCTTTTTACAAGACTCCAAAATTCAAGCGTCTTTAAGGATGCAATAACCGAATTTGCTTCGCCCTTCTCGGCACGAGGATTTTTGCTTACATCGCATTCTGCACTTTTTATCTATTTCTTATTTTTAGCCTTGTCAATTTTTTGCCTGATTGTAAATCACCGCAAAAAAAGAATTCATGAATATCTCCTTTTCTTTACCTTTGGTTATCTATCTGCCACCGCGGTGCGTAATATACCTTTATTTATGATTGTGGCGATACAGATTATCGGGAGCAGTATTAACGAACTATTACCGGCGCTGAGAAAATTCTTAAAGATACCACGATTTTTAGAAAAAGGCGCAGCTTTGATTATATCAATATTTTCAATTCTCTTCGCTCTTCACATTATAAACAATGGCTATTATGCCCAGCGGGGTGGCGGGAAATTTGGCATCGGGTTTGACCCGGAAGTCCAACCCATTAAGGCCTGCGAATTTATAACCAAAAATGGTCTTAAAGGCAGAATTCTGAATGACCTGAACCGGGGAAGTTGGTTGATATGGTCGGTCCGCGAACCGGTTTATATTGACGGTCGCCTTGAAGTTATGAAAGAGGAATTATTCAAAGAATTCCATGAAAGTCATCAACCCGGAGGAATAATCAAACTCATTGAAAAATACCAACCTGATTTAATAATCTTTGATTATTCCTATCCTGAGGCATTCGTCTGGGATATTGATTTAGAAAATTCACCAGAGTGGGAAATCATTTACTGGGATGAAACCTCGGTTATATACGCAAGAAACGGTTATGCTGAACAATTTAAACCATTTGTTATTTCTAATACAATAAAGAATTTAGGAATTGATACTCAGTTAAATGAGCAAGAAATATGGCAGATATTGCGCAAACCTTCAAAATCTGGTTTTGTGCTTTTTTTTGAAAGTCTTTATAGAAAACAAATTTATCCTGTAGGTTTAACAAAAATGGCATTCTTTGCTTCTTTAAAACTGGATTTTCCCAGTGCCGAAATTCTTTACTTGAATGCCTTAAAGATTGCCGAATACCACCGTGCCGAGATATATTTTCGCCTCGGACTTATTTACCATTTTATGCAAAAATTTGATAAGGCAGAATACTGCTATAAGAGAGTTTTGCGCGAAAATCCTAAACATAGAAACGCCCAAGAAATGTTGAATCTACTGCGGCAAGGATTACCACCGGTGAGGTAATAAATTTTTAATCAATAACTTCACTGATTATTCCGCCTCCTAAGACAATATCATTTTCATAAAATACTACAGATTGTCCCGGGGTTATTGCCCACTGAGGCTTCTCAAAACATACCCTTGCCCGGTTGCCCTCAAAAGAAACCTCTGCTGGACTGAGTTGTGCCACATACCTGGTCTTTGCCAGCACCTTTATTTTCTTACTGAAATCCACCGGAACGACAAAACTCAGCTCATCGGCAATCAACATTCTTTTATATACATCCTGTCTTTTCCCCACATAGATTGCATTATTTATCGGATCGATCTTTAGCACATAATAAGGTTCTTTATCGCTTATCCCGATCCTTTTGCGCTGTCCCCAGGTGTAATGGAAGATACCTTTGTGTTCACCGATTTTCTTCCCATTTTTGTCATAAATCGGTCCTTTTTTCTCTTGAATAACGCCCCTCAAATATGTCGTATAATCCATATCAGGCAAAAAGCAAACATCCTGACTTTTTTTCCTGTGCGCAGTAGGTAAACAAAATTCTTTCGCAAGCTTCCTGACTTCTTCTTTTGTATAATCACCAAGTGGTAGTAGCATCCTTGATAATTGATTTTGATCTAACCGGTATAAAAAATAGGACTGCTCATTTTTATCTTTTCCCTTTTTTAGCAAATAAAATCCATCTTTCTTTTCGATTCTCGCATAATGTCCGGTCGCAATCATATCAAAGCCCATCTCAAGTGCCTTTTTTAGAAATAAGCCAAATTTTATGAGTTTATTACACAATACACAAGGATTGGGGGTTCTACCCGATTTATACTCTTCTACAAAATTATCTACAATAGTTTTTTGATAATAATCACTAAAATCAAATAAATAAAATTTTATTCCGAGCACTTCGCAGGCGCTTCGAGCCAAGGCAACCTCATCATCACCCACCCCCCTGAATATCATCGTTGCACCCGCAACCTCATATCCCTCCCTTTTCAATAAAGCAGCAGTAGTGCTGGAATCCACCCCACCGCTTAATGCAACAAGAATTTTCATTTTCTATTATAGTTTTTTATTTCTTTGTGAGAGGTGATATTGCTCTCAATTCTTTTACAATCTTAGGAAAATGTTCACAAACAAAGTCTATATCTTCATCGGTTGTGAGTCTTCCCAGTGTTATGCGGATGGAGCCACGGGCATCTTCAATCGGAACACCAATTGCAGTAAGAACGTGGGAAGGCTCAAGGGACCCTGAAGAACAGGCAGAACCTGTGGCAACTTCAATCCCGATCTGGTCAAGGCGCATCAACAATGCCTCGCCTTCAATATATTTCACAATCAGATGGCAGTTATTCGGCAGCCGCTTTTCCGGGTGGCCATTCAGAATGATATCATCAACATTATTGAGCAGTGATTTAATCAAGCGATCCCGCAGCCGTCTGGTATGCTCCACTCTTTGTGGCATCTCCTTCACCGCCAGTTCCGCTGCCTTTGCCATACCGACAATCCCCGGGACATTATGGGTTGATGCCCTTTTCCCCATCTCCTGAGCGCCGCCATGCAGGAGCGGTTCTATTCGTGTACCCTTTCTTATATATAATGCACCCACCCCCTTTGGTCCATAAAACTTGTGGGCAGAGATTGATAATAAATCAACACCGAGTCTATTAACATTTGTCTCTATCGCCCCAAAAGACTGGACCGCATCGGTATGTAAATATACCCCCTTTTCCCGACATATCCTGGCGATCTCTTCAATCGGCTCAATCGTTCCAATTTCATTATTGGCATGCATGATAGAAACGAGGATGGTTTTATCGGTAATTGCCCTTTTTACATCATCGGGGTCTACTATACCGTATCGATCTACCGGTAAAAATGTAGTTTGAAAACCCTGGGTTTGTAGAAAATGGAAGGGCTCAAGGACGGCATGGTGTTCTATTTTGGTGGTTATTAGGTGATTACCCTTTTTAGCCAGGGCATAAGCAACTCCTTTTATTGCCATATTATCCGATTCGCTACCACCGGAGGTGAATATGATCTCATCTGGACTCGCGCCCAGCGCTTCGGCAATGGTTTGACGTGCTTTTTCAATAGCATCCCGCGCCCGCTGGCCCGAGGTATGGAGGCTTGAAGGATTGCCAAACTCCTCCAGGAAATAAATTTTCATTGCATCCAGAACCTCGGGATGGAGGGGGGTTGTTGCTGCATAATCAAGATAGATTCTCTGTTGGTGTCTTTCCATCCCCAGATTATATGCCTAAATGGTTATCCTGTCAATATTCCGAATGCAAACGTAAAGGGACCTTGTTATCACTGTAAGAAAGAACTTAATAATAGGCCTCCCGGCTAATATTAAAGAGTTAACAAAACTTACTAAATATAGGGAGGCCTTATGGAAATAAATAGACTAAATTATTATAATCGTTGCTTTAAGGAAAATCAAGTAGTAAATTGCACTCTTAAGATATCTAAGAATGTGAGAGTGCAAAATTGCAAGATAGATAGATATAGTCCTCAGGTAGTGAAGAAAAGTTTAAGAAGCTGCGGCTTGAAAAAATCCTTAAAAATGCGCATTCGAATCCGCCATAGGTGTGAAATATTTGCCTGTCCTTTGAAAGGCGTTTATAATGCATTTAATAAAGCGATAGAGCCATTTTGAAAATCATCCTGGAGGTGCAAAAATGGTTAGCTTAGAATACAACCAACTTTTAAAGTTACACCCCTTATTAGCCCATCAGAAGATCGTAGATTGTTATTTTTATCAAGCCAATCGGAATATCTCCAGGACGGCTCAGATAATTTGTGTTTCACGGTCCACGGTTTCAAAATGGCTTAAGCATTTTTCCTTGATAGTGGGGTGGGTTTAAAGAATCGTTCTTCTCGTCCCCATTATTCACCGAATAAGACCCCGGAGCATGTTGAGCGTTTGGTTTTAGAGATTTTCCAGAAGACTAATTATGGTTTTCGGCGGACGGGTCGGCGCTATTACAATCTCTTAGATTTTAGGCCTTTTGCATTTTTCCAGGTGGATGTGAAGGAGATCAAGGATGGTGATACTCTGCCGGCTGAGGTTTATTGCTTACGGTCAAGAGGAGAGTTTTGCTAATGGCTGGGAGTTTATTGTCTTAGTGGTTTTATGGTTGCGGTCGTTTGGCATTAAAGGGCATATTGTGTTGCAGAGTGATTGGGGTGGTGATGAGGGTAAGATCGAGTGGGTGAATCGGTGTTTGGGGTCTCTGGATGCGGAAATCACGCGGATTCAGAAGGGTCGGAAAGAGCAGAATGAAAGATATCAATTCCCTATTTTTGATTGCTTACAGTTGGATAAAATGCTACAATACCCAGCGGAGACATATGGGAGATAATCTTGACAACAAGACACCCCTTGAGTATGCTAAAGAGATTATGCCTGAATTAAATCCCAATATTGCGCTATTTCCACCAGTGATATTGGATAATCTGACTACAAGTTCTTACTGGAGAACTGTAAATAAGGTGCCCAAACATTACATGGAGAGGTAAAATCTATTGTGATTGACTTTTAACCGCGGTTGGATATAATTTAATCATGGCGCGCACAAAAAGCATAAAAAGAGATATCTCTTTATCGGCAAGGGCCGAGCGTATGCCTTATTCGCCTATTCGCAAGTTATCCGCATTTGCAGATGAAGCGAAGAAAAAGGGTTTAAAGGTTTACCATCTAAATATTGGTCAACCAGATATTGAGACACCCATTGAAATTTTCGAGGCAATCGGCAATTACCGAGAAAAAGTCCTCGGCTATGGTCCATCTGGGGGGATCTTAGACTTACGCCTTGCGGTTCTTGATTATTACCGGAATCTGGGCTTTGATCTGGATCTGGATAACATCTGGATAACAATAGGTGGGAGTGAAGCGATAGTATTTGCCATGATGACCGTATGTGACCCTGGAGATGAAATAATTGTTTTTGAACCCTACTATACCAATTATAACGGCTTTGCGGTGATGTCTAATATCAAACTCGTCGCAATCGAAACCAAAATTGAGAACGGTTTTCACCTTCCTCCCGAATCAGAAATCAAAAAGAAAATCAGTTCCCGAACCCGAGCAATTCTTATTAACACCCCCAACAATCCAACGGGCACAGTTTTGACCGAAGAAGAAATGTTCATCCTCCAGCGGCTATGTAAAAGACACAATCTTTTTCTCCTCTCTGATGAAGTCTATCGGGAATTCATCTATGATGGTAAGCAACACATAAGTGCACTATCTTTACCAGAGATTGAAGACCGGGTAATATTAATGGATTCCATCTCCAAAAGATTTTCCGCCTGTGGTGCTCGGGTTGGTTGTATAATCAGCCGAAATAAAAAAGTAATGGATGCACTACTCCGATTCTGCCAAGCGCGGTTATGCCCACCAACCCTTGAACAGATTGGTGCGGTAGCGGCTTACAAGTATATCGACAAATATATCACCCCCATGATTAAAGAGTATGAGCACCGTCGGAATGTCTTATTTGAATGCTTAAAAGAAATTCCCAATGTCTATGGGCATAAACCAGAAGGTGCTTTTTACACGGTCTTGAGTTTACCGGTAAAAAACGCCGACCATTTCTGCCAGTGGTTATTGACTGATTTTAATCATCAGAATGCAACGGTAATGCTTGCTCCGGCAAATGGCTTTTATTCCACACTTAAAAAAGGTAAGGATCAAATAAGAATTGCTTATGTGTTAAAAGAAGAAGACATCCGAGCTGCCATCACCGCACTTGGCGTTGCCTTAAAACAATACCGGGGTTAATTGTATCAGAAAGTGTGAATATTGCGGTCAAACTCCAGAAATGTGGTATTCTGATCACCCGCCTTCTTCCGCTATCGGTCGCAGATAAGATCGGCAGGTTGCTCGGTGGTTTGAGTTACTTTATGTTGAAAAAGAAACGGAGTTATATTCTGAAAAATCTGCACTATATAGTGCCCGAAAAAGGCTACCACCATTATCTTTGCCGTAAAACGTTTGAAAAATTTGCCCGGTGTATGGTGGACTTTTTTCGGCTCGGTTTTTTGACAAAAGAGCAAGTGATAGAAGAGGTTATTGCCTCGGGATTAAAAAACCTTGATGATGCACTGACCTTTAACCGGGGATGTATTCTGCTCACCCTCCACATCGGCAACTGGGATTATGCAGGTAGTTATCTCGCAGCCCGTGGCTATCCGATGAATGCGCTCGTTGAAGAAACCGAACCCGAGATGTTCCGCTTGTATACCAGACACCGGGAAGCCACCGGCTTAAAAACCTATCCTCTATCCCGTGCCCAGGTGGCATTTTTGGATACCATTAAAAATAACCGAATTCTGGCGGTCCTTGCCGACCGGGATTTGACAAAACAAGGGATGGAGTTCCGTTTCTTTTCGGGCAAAAGAAAATTTCCCAAAAATCTTGCGGAGATAGTTGTAAAAAGAAAAATTCCCGTCGTTTTTGGATATATGGTCTTAACTGGAGAAGGAAGAAAAAGGTATTACGGTATTGTTGAACCGGTCCAATTATTTGAGAGTGTGGATAAATTCCATCGATACATGCTCTCCGCTTTTGAAAAGACAATAAAAAAATATCCGGACCAATGGTTTGTCTTTCATCCGGAATGGATAGAATGAAACCCAAAAGTGCGAAGAGTGTGGTTGGAACAGGCAAAAATAAGATTATATTAGAAGTAAAAATCAATGGGCTAAGGATTCCTGAATATCAAACAGCACATGCCGCGGGATGCGATTTATATGCCGATGTTGAAAAACCAGTGCTGCTGGAGCCTAATAGTTATTGTATCATTCCCACGGGGATAAAGATAGAAATTCCTGAAGGCTATGAAGCCCAGGTACGCCCCAGGAGTGGTCTTGCCGCAAAATATGGCATCGGGGTGTTAAATAGTCCGGGCACGATTGATGCCGACTATCGGGGTGAAATAAAAGTGGTATTGTTCAACTTTGGTAAAAAGAGCATAAAAATAAAAAAGGGAGACAGGATTGCCCAACTTGTCTTTGCTCCGGTTATAAAGGCAAATTTTAAAAAAGTAAAACGCCTGAGCCAAACAAAACGCGGAACTGGAGGCTTTGGACATACCGGAGGTATCCGGTGAAGATTCTGCTCGTCTCCGATATCTTTTATCCCCATACCGGTGGCATCTCGGAGCATATCTACCATCTCTGGAAAAACTTTAATCTAATGGGACACAATGCAAAAATCCTCGCCCCCTCTTATGGAAGAAACTACCCCTATGTCGATGAAAATATAATCCGGATGGGCCGGGCAATTAAGTTCCCCAAAAACCGTTCATTTTCGGTCTTGAGTTTTGGTCTTACCCTTCCTTGGCAGGTGCGCCATTTCTTGGATTCGGAAAAATTTGATGTGATCCATATCCATGGTGCGATTGCACCTACATTGCCATACCTGGCATTAAAATATTCCAACGCCAAAAATTTTGTAACCTTTCATTCCGCTTATGAAGAAAGCTTTGGGTATGTATTATGGGAGCCGGTTCTGGAACAATACTTCCGTCGGATTGATGGGATGATTGCAGTCTCCACTGTTGCCCGAGATTGCGTCCGCCGTTATTTTCAGATTGGTGAATGTCGTATCATTCCCAATGGTATTGATACCCAGAGGTTCCGTCCGGATATCCCGGAGATTGAAGAATTCAAAAAGTATTCACCCAAGATTCTGTTTGTTGGTCGGTTTGAACCACGCAAAGGTTTGAAATACCTTTTGATGGCTTTTCCCGAGATCGTGAAAGAATTCCCCGAGGCAAAGTTGATCGTCGTGGGCGAAGGCTTCCTGGAGCATTATTACCGGCGCTATATTGAAGAAAATATCAAGGAAAATGTAATATTTGTCGGTTATGTCAAACCCGAAGATCTACCCCGCTATTATGCCTCTTGTGATATCTATTGCTCCCCTGCCACCGGTGCCGAAAGCTTTGGCATCGTCCTGCTTGAAGCGATGGCAAGCGGCAAACCAATTGTCGCTTCGGACATCCCTGGTTATCGGACAATTTTAACTGAGGAAAGCGAAGGGCTTTTTTTTGAACCGATGAATGCCGAAGCGCTTGCAGAAAAAATTATCTTTCTTTTACGCCATCCGGACTTGATGAAAAAAATGGGCAGGGCTGGAAGAGAAAAGGCTGAAAAATATGACTGGAAGATTGTATCCCGAATGGTTCTTGATTTCTATGAGGAGGTATGCCATCGCCCGGATTAAATTTTGGAATATCTTAAAAATCAGGGATTTTTCAATATTTCTCTTCTCCCAGACGATCAGTCAGTTCGGTGATAAACTTGATTATATCGCTCTCATTGCCTTGATTGGATTGTTCCCAAAGGAACGGACACCATTATTGCTTTCCCAACTTGCCCTGTTCATTACCCTTCCTGTATTATTATTCGGTCCAATCGCCGGGGTCCTGGTGGACCGCTGGCACAAGAAGAAAGTAATGGTGATATGCGATACCCTGCGGATGTTATGTGCTTTTTCTTTACCCATCACTTTTTTGTATACAAAAAATATTTATCCGGTCTTTGCCATTGTTTTTTTTATGTTCCTGCTTGCCTTGTTTTTCAATGCGGCACGCAGTGCCATCATTCCCAATCTCGTCTCCAAAAAGCGCCTGCTCACAGCCAATTCCATATTAAATCTCGTAGGTCGGGGAGCAACATTTTTAGGAATGGCCACCGGTGGGCTGATAATCGATTGGCCCTTATGGAAAAATGTCTTTGGAATTGCGGGCTGGATTGTGGCTTTTATAATTGATGGCATAACCTTTGGCATCTCGGCAGTCATGCTTTATATCATGAAGGTGAATCTAAAGGAAAAGATAAAAATGAAAGAAGAAACCCATCTGCAGCCGAAAAGCTTATTCTTGATGTTGAAAGACAGTCTGGCAAAAATTCTAAAAGAAATAGCCTTCGCCCTCGCCCACATCATCAAGAAAAAAAATCTTTGCTTCGCAATGGCCACGATATTTTTGATGATCGTTGCGGGAAGTGTGGTTTATGTCCTTGCCATTCCCACTATTCAACAGGATATGGCATGGGGTACAAGAGGGGTTGGGGTCCTGGCTGCGGTCGGCGCCGTGGGATTATTACTGGGCGCATATCTTGCCGGAACACTTGGTCATTATTTTGATTTAAGGAGATTTATCATTTATTGCTTTATACTGATCAGCGCCGGATTATTTTTCTTTCCTTTTATTCACGAATTTTATCAATTCATCATCATTGCCCTGCTGGTGGGTATCGCCGCATCACCAATATTTATCGGACAGGATACCTTGATCCATCAATATGCTGATGAAGAGGTTCGAGGGAGAATTTTCTCTTTCCGGGACTGGCTTTTGAATCTAACCTTTGTTGTCGGCGCTTTGATCGTGGGCTCCCTCTCTTCGTTTCTCACCAAAAAATATCTCTTCATCATTTTCGGCGGCATCATCCTCGGTGCATCCATAACTTTCTGGGTCCTCATTACCAGGATTCGTGATGCTGAAAGCCCTGCAATTTCATAGCATAACAAAAAATTTTAAATTCGGAGGGACATGGAACTATCCCGCACAGCTTGAAAATTTCATCAAAACCATCCATAAGCTGGGTTATGAAATCGTTCTCCCGGATATGAAAAAGGAAGGCGTGGTGCTCGTCTTTGATGATGGTGAAGAAAACCTTTATCATTATGCATTTCCCATCTTAAAAAAATACCGCTGTCCAGCGATAATCTTTTTGATCGTGGGTTACATCGGCAAAAAAAATCTATGGGATATTTCACTTTTTTCCCGCCACCACCACCTCAACTGGCGGCAAATCATGGAAATGAAAGAAAATGGAATCGCATTCGGTTCCCATACCATGAGCCACCCCGATCTAACCAAATTATCTGCCGCGAATTTAGAATATGAACTATCCGAATCTAAACGTATATTAGAAAAATATCTCGGACCGATTGATTTTATCTCTTACCCCTTTAACCGGGTAAATCAACGGGTGATTAAAAAGGTGAGGGAAATTGGTTATAAATTTGGTTTTGGCGGTAAAGGAGAGGACAATTTGACAATAAAAAAAGAAGGTGTGTATATTACGGATAATGCGCGCAGCCTCAAAATAAAAATCACCGAAAAGCCGCGATCTTTCTACCACTATGCCCGGATTCAGCAAAAAGTCATAAACCTTTTCTCTATCGCCACACTGCTAAATAGGAGGAAGGCGAAATGATAAAAATGATTTGTATCACTTTTGTACTTTTCTTCACCTTTATTCAAGGGCAAACCACAGAGGAGATGATCGACCATGCGATAAACCTTTATACCACTCGTCACTTAACCAAAAACAATCTGATGAAAAGTTATGAAATACTCACGGATATTGTGCAAAAGGACCCTGATAATCTGCGGGCCCATTATGAACTATCACGGGTATGTTACCTTCTCGGCGATGAGCAAATTAATAAAGAGGATAAACTTAGATTTTATGAAGAGGGTATCATCCAGGGCAAGAAGGCAATTGAATTAGATAAAAATTCGGTCTGGGCTCATTTCTGGTATATGGTAAATTTAGGCCGCAGCGGTCAAACCCGAGGAGTTCTCAATTCTTTGGAACTGGTGCCAACAATAAAAAAAGAGATTGAGTTGATACTCAAGATCGATCCCCAGCATACCGGTGCACTGGCAGCAGCAGCGAATCTCTATTATGAATTGCCCAAACTCATGGGTGGTGATCTCAACAAATCCATAGCATATCTCAATCAGGCACTTGCCCTGGATTCAAATTACACAGTGCTTTATGTGGATATGGCAAAAGTGTATATTAAAAAGAAAGATTATGAAAAAGCCCGTTGGTATTTAAACCGGGTACTGACGATCCAAAAGCCCACTTATGAAGCTGATTATCTACTTGAAGACAAGCCCCATGCCCTAAAATTATTGGAGCAGATAAAAGATAAATAAATTTAATCCCGGATAACAAATTCCCAAGCACAGTAGTATTCTCCAGGATGAACATCAGGAGGACAGCAGAGACAATTGGTTTCTATACGCGGGTCAATCGTCTTAGCAAAGTAAGCATATTCCACCAACCCCACGGGTTTACAGGGAAAATCTGGTAGATTTTTTCTTTTACGTGCCTCCTGAACCCGGCATTCGTTCATCCGCAATACACACCTTTTTTCGGATACCTCAACGATCTCTTGTTTGTTGATAAATGCATACAGCCTAAATTTAAGTGCCTGGATCAGTCCCGGAATGCCACTGTATGCCGGAATCTTAAAGCGCTTCATTATTCGCTCGGCTTCAATCACCGTAAATTTCTCCCATGCCTTTTTATCCAATTCAATCGCCACTTCCATGCCGTACTTCTCCTCAACCCCTAAAAACCACAGTCCATCGTGGGCGAGCCAGTTCTTTGCCAAATCGGGTAGAAATTGAAGCAATTCTTCTTTTGTTAAGTCCTCAGGTTCAATTATCTTAAATTCTTTCATAGTAAACTACACCTCCATATTTTTTCTTTCTTATCTTTCCCGCCCGCCATAATTGAGCAAGGTCTTTGATCAATTCATTTTCATTGACCCCCAGACTTTTACTGATATCCTTGCGCGTTCCTGGACGGCGCTGTAGATAGCGAAGAATTAAATCCCTCTTATCTTTAATTTTTGCTACATTAATTTCTTTTTTAAATTCCGCCACCACCTCACTCGGTCCGCTGATCATCCTCTTTATCTGATTCAAATCTTGCATTTTGAGCGGCTGAGCGTAATCTTCGCTCGGTGGTCGGACCACGGTGTTGAGATGTACTTTATCCGGTTTGATTCTTGCTATCGCTTCTTTCAATTTTAAAATTTCCTCTGGTGAATCATTAAATCCCTTTATCAGCATCAATTCTAAATAAATCTTACCCGGATATTTCTTACGAAAATTGATAAGCCCGCCGATAACTTTTTTTGCCCGGATTTTTGCCAAAGGACGGTGGATTTTCTTAAAAGTCCTTTCGTCAGTGGTGGTTAGTGTGGGAAGAACTACATCGGCACCCATTAGATTTTTTTGAACTGCCGGATTGCTGAGCAAAGAGGAATTGGTAATCACGGCAACAGGAATATCCGTAAAGGTCTTTATCTTTTTTATCAAACGCCCCAGATTCTTATAAAGGGTGGGTTCACCTGAGCCCGAAAAAGTGATACAATCAATTTTGATTTTTTGTTTTAATACCTCTTTTAACTCCGCAATTAAAGCCTTTTCCGAAACATAATTTTTTCTTCTATTGGTAAGGTGGGTCGTATGCCCCAGCTGGCAGTAAATACAGTTATAGGTGCAGGTCTTGAAGGGAACAACATCTATGCCCAGGGAGTATCCCAGGCGGCGAGAAGGAACGGGCCCGTAGATATATTTCGGGTTACTTGATTTTTTTGATGTTGTTATTTTTATCAAGAAGGACAATCCTGGGTTTAAATTCTTCTACCTCATCTTGGGGGAGGAAGGTGTAAGCGAGAATACAGAGTCGCTGACCGATTTTTCCCTTTAGTGAAGCAGGTCCGTAAAGCACAAATCTTCGGGACTTCGGTTTTTCGGCGATCACATAGGTCTCAAGCCTTTCTCCATTATCGTAATTTAGCACCTGGACTTTTTCTCCGGGTTTAATATTGGCAGCCGCCAATATCTCGGCATCAATCCCCATACTCCCCTGATAGAATAACACTGTGTCGGTGATTGTGGCTTCGGTAATTTTTGATTTTAAAACTTCCAAATAGGGGACATAACGTTTTTGGATATTTATTCCTTCCTGAATTATCGCCCGATGACTGGCAAAGGGTATTGTAGGTAGTCGGTTCTCAGGAAAAAATCGTACATCCACACTGTCCGAATTTGGTCGCAGCCTGCCTCCGGTCATTTGCACCCGATAACCCAAAAGGAGTACTTCACCATAGACATCGGTATCCTCAACATAAACTCCGAGCAATTCCTTCACCGCTCCGCTTAAACCCGTCTCCTCTTTCAATTCTCTCAATGCACTCTGCTCCGGAGTCTCGCCCAGTTCAATAAAGCCAGAAGGCAACGCCCATTTTCCTTTTCCGGGCTCAATCCCACGTCTCACAAGCAAGATCTCTTTGCGCTCATTCTGAACGAAGACTGCGACCGAAGGAAGAGGATTGAAGTAATAATGCCAACCGCATCCCCCACATCTCACGAATCCTTTTTGAACCATCAAATTGCCCCGACAGTGTGGACAATAATGCCATTTTTTCATCATCATACTCCCTTGTTTTCGTCTTGGTTAAGATGCTCCAATAAAAGATTCACATCAACTTTATATTTTTCACATAACTCTTCAAGCGTCCCCCAGAAAGGCTCACCACAAACCAGACAGGGTAGCCCAAATTTAACAAATATCTTCACCTTATCCGGTGTCTGACTGATAATCTCTTCAACCCGGCTTGTTTTGGTTATCATATAAGTTTTATTTCATCACCTCTTTTTTTGAATAGTCCCTTTTTAAGGCGAATTCACTGATGTCATAGGGTGGGCTACCGGTTGCGATGTACTCTGCCGCAATATATCCGATTTCTGGACCAAGCATAAATCCGTGACCACAGAACCCGCCGATTACCCATAAGCCTTCTATATCAGTCTTATCCACAATCGGGTTACCATCGGGTGTCATCTCATAGCTGCCTGCCCACTGACGAATAATCTTCACTTGCGCCAGTTTCGGAATCAACCTTGCCATTCGCTTCCCCATCTCTCTGATAAATTCAAAAGAGGAACGTATATCGGTTCCAGGAATGTTAGGCACCGGAGTATAACATCCAATGATACTCCCTTGATTAGCCTTCTGATGAAAATAGCAGCCATCCGGGCGGTAGTCAACGATCATAGGCCGAAAAAATATCTCTATCGGTTCGGTGATAAGCGCTTCATGCCGCTCAGGAAATACCGGAATGTCTAAACCGAGATGCTGAGAAAACTCCCGGATAAAAGGACCGGTGGCATTGACAACATTCGGAGCATAGAAAGTATCTCCGTTAATGGTCGTCACCGACAAAACCCTGTGACCATCGAGATTTACCCTCTTCACTTCGCAATAAGTAAATATCTTCCCCCTTTCTTTTATTTTCCGGGCATATCCGTCAACTACTAAAAATGGATTTGCCTGGCCATCTGAGGGACAGTAGGCACCTCCGAGCAAACCTTCGGTATTTATTCCTGGGACAATCTCCTTTATCGTTGGAACATCAACATATTCCACATCCAGCCCCATTCGGCGTTGCAATTCAATTAACCTTTTATAAGTTTTTTCTTTCTCTTCACTGTGGGCGAGAAAGAGATAACCATCTTGTTCAAATTCTACATCCACGCCAAGTTCTTCCTTCATCATTTTAAATTTCTTCACCGACTCCATCGCCACCTTGATACTCAATTCCGTGGAGTATTGCTGTCGGATACCGCCGATGCATCTACCGGTGGAACCTGCGGTGAGATATTCTTTCTCAAATAGATAAACCTTTAAACCTCTTTTGGTCAGATAATAGCCAGTCGCACATCCGATTATCCCGCCGCCGATAATAATGACATCTGCAGTATTATTCATGAAGGAAAAAAGGATGATGATCAGGCTGCATCCAGATATGGATTATAACCCATACATAGCGATTATCTCATCTTTTTTCTTGCCAAGGATATTGTATTTAGCACCCACTTTTTTGAATGCTTCTATCGCTTTATCCAGATGCTCCTTTTCATGGATCGCCGAAATCTGAACGCGGATACGCGCCTGTCCTTGGGGAACAACTGGATAAGAAAAGCCGATCACATAGATTCCTTCATCATATAAATCCCGCGCCATATCTTGAGCAAGTTTGGCGTTGTAAAGCATGATTGGGACAATCGGGTGTACACCTTCTTTAATGTCGAACCCAGCTTCCTTTATCTTCTGACGAAAATACTTAGTGTTTTCTTCGAGTTTATCCCGCAAGGCGGTGGTAGTACCGATGATATCCATCACTTTATTTGCTGCAGCCACTACCACCGGCGGAATGGTATTCGAAAAGAGATATGGGCGTGCCCGCTGCCTGCAGAGTTCCACAATCTCTTTGCGACCACTTACACATCCACCACTTGCCCCGCCCATTGCCTTGCCAAGGGTGGTTGTGATGATATCAATTTTACCCATCACCCCGCAGTATTCATGGGTTCCCCGCCCATTTTTGCCCAGAAATCCGGTGGCGTGGGAATCATCCACCATCACCATTGCATCATACTTTTCTGCCAATTCACAGATTTTATCCAAGGGTGCAATGTCGCCATCCATGGAGAAAACCCCATCGGTGATGATCATCCGGAAACGACAATTCTGGGTCTCCTGGAGTTTTTCTTCTAAATGCGCCATATTGAGGTGTTTATAATTGTAGGTCTGTGCTTTACATAATTTCATCCCATCAACGATTGAGGCATGGACCAAGCGATCGGCGATCATCGCATCCTGCTGGTCTAAAACAACATCAAAAACCCCGGCATTGGCATCCATGCACGAAGGGAAAAGCACTGTATCTTCAGTGCCTAAAAATTCAGTAAGTTTCCTTTCCAATTCTTTATGAATATCCTGGGTGCCACAGATAAAACGAACCGAGGACATGCCGTAACCGCGGTTTTCCAACCCTTCATGTGCTGCCTTGATGACTTCAGGATGGCTGGATAAACCCAGATAATTATTGGCACAGAAATTAATCACCTCCCTTGGTGGTGAACCTGCTGGATATTCCACCTTGATCACTGCTGATTGCGGTGAAGCTATGAAACGTTCTTCCTTGAAAAGACCTTTTTCTTTTATCGCCTTGAGTTCGTTAGCAAAAAATTCGCGCACCCGATCGCTGAATGCCATATTCCCTCCTTTTAGGTATCAATCTTTACAAATTCACTGAGCAGTTTGATGATGTTGTTAACAGTATCAAATGCTTCAGTGGTTGCCTTTTCATCTGGAATTTTAATGTTGAATTTCTTTTCCAGAAATGTCTTCAGTGAAACCATGGAAAAGGAATCAACGATCCCACTGGAGATGAGCGGTGTATTCTCATTTATCTCTTGGTCCGAATCTTCATCCAGATACTCCCTTTTCACATAATCAATGATTAATTTCTTTAAATCTTCTCCCATTTTTCCTCCTTAATCATTTTCCAAAGTTGATATATCACCAATCTCTTCACCCCATTCCTTTGCCCGCAAAAGCCGACGCATGATCTTGCCGCTGCGGGTTTTTGGCAATGAATCCACAAATTCAATTTCTTGGGGCATTGCCAGGGGTGAAAGCTTTTTACGGATGAAGTTCATAATATCAAGTTCTAATTCGTCGCTCGGTTTGTATCCGGGTTTTAAAGCCACAAAGGCCTTTACCACCTCCATGTTAACCGGATCCGGTTTGCCCACTGCTGCTGATTCAGCAACTGCTGGGTGTTCCAGGAGTGCTGATTCAATCTCAAAAGGTCCTACTAGATGTCCCGCGGTATTTATCACATCGTCATCCCGACCCACAAACCAAAAATAGCCGTCATTATCAAGATAGGCACGATCCCCGCAGATATACCAGTTATTTTTAAATTTGTTTTTATAGGTTTCGGGGTTATTCCAGTAGGCGCGCATCATCGAGGGCCAGCCCGGTCTTAATGCGATCAACCCAATTACACCCGGGGTATTAACCGGTTCATAATTCTTGGGGTCAACGACCGTAGCAATGATACCTGGAAATGGTTTTCCCATGGAACCCGGTTTTATCTTCATACCCGGATAGTTAGAAATCACAATCGCACCGGTCTCGGTCTGCCAATAAGAATCATGGAAGGGTAATCCAAAGACCTTCTCTGACCAGATGACTGCCTCGGGATTTAACGGTTCACCCACACTTACCAGATGACGCAGCGAACTTAGATTATATTTTTTAACCACCTCATCACCTTCTTTCATTAACAACCGAATGGCAGTAGGAGCAGTATACCAGACCGTAATTTTATGACGCTCGATGAATCCATACCATTTTTCCGTATTAAAACCTATATCATAAACTGCTTGGGTTACACCATTAGACCAAGGTCCAATGATCCCATAGGAAGTACCTGTCACCCAACCTGGATCTGCAGTACACCAGTAGATATCATTGGGTTGCAAATCAAGCACCCATTTTGCGGTAATATACTGGGCGATGATGGAAGAGTGGACATGAAGGGCACCTTTCGGTTTACCGGTCGTTCCCGAAGTGTAGTGCAAAACCGATGGTGTTTCCCTGTCTGCGGGGAATATCGCAAACTGCTCTATACGGTCGTATGCCTCCATATCAAATTCAATCTCACGCTCTTCCAAAGGTTTACCTTCGTTATGAAGCACGATGATAAATTTTAGGTGGGGAAGCTGGGCTTTTATTTTCCGGACTTTAGAAAGGTGCTTACGGGTAGTTAAAATCGCAGTAGTCTGTGCATCCTCCAGACGGGTAAATAACGCCTCCTCGCCAAATGCAGAAAATAACGGCTGAACGATGAATCCCGCCTTGAGAATACCCAGAAATGAAATATATAATTCCGGTATCCGGTCCATAAAGATACAAACCCGCTCACCGCGGTTTATTCCCAACTTTGTAAGAAAGTGTGCAAATTTGTTACTATAGATTCTAATATCGTGATAGGTAAAATGTTTCACCTCCCCACCGAACCCCTGCCAGATCAGTGCCAGTTTCTCACCCAGCCCGAGTTCGCAAATACGGTCACTACAATAATAACCGATATTGAACATCCCGTTTTTGCCATACTCCAGTTCCTGCTCGCTCAATTTCCAATCAAAATTTTTATATCTCTCCTCATAGGACCCGATGTTTGCCATATCAATAAACCTCCTGTTTATTTTCAATTATTGCCACAGCCCAGGCATATTTTTTAGACCTGCCTGTTCCGGTATGGATTCCGATTTTATTCTCTTTCCCCTTAAAAACCTCATCCAGTTTATTATCCTCACCCCTTATTTCCACCTTCTTCCAGAAAAACCCTTGAGAGAGTCCTATGCCCAGTGCTTTTAAAATCGCTTCTTTAAGGGCAAATTTTAAACTCGCCAAAAGATGATTATTCTTAATCTCCTTTATTTCACTCTCAGTAAAAACTTGCTGATAAAAATCAGTGCCAACCTTAGCAAAGCGCCCTATTTCAATAAGGTCAATCCCAATTCCTTCTATCATCTATGGGTACAGCAAAATCTTTCCACAGTTACCGGATTCCATCAATTCCATACCCTTTTGAAATTCTTCGAGCCGGAAGCGGTGGGTGATCAGGGGTTCCAGATCAATCCGTCCTGCGGCAAGAAATCGGGTGGTTTTATACCAAGTGGAGTACATCAACCGGCCGTTAATCCCTTGAATCGTGAAATACTTGAAGACTATTTCTGCAAGGTCAAATTTGAAAGGTTTATCCGGAATTCCCAAGATTGAATACCGACCCCCGGGTCTTAAAGCCTTAAGTCCTTCGTTGATGGCACTCGGATTTCCAGACATTTCTAAAACCACATCTACCCCTCTTCCTTCGGTATTTTCCAGCACCACCTCCACCACTTTGTCCTTTTTGGGATTTAAAATCACATCTGCACCCAGACGTTTCGCCATATGCAGTCGGTATTCATTGACTTCCGTAACGATGATCTTTGTCGCACCACAGGCCCGGGATACAACGATGGACATGAGTCCGATTGGACCACACCCAGTGATAAGGACAGTATTCCCAGCAATCTCACCAGCAAGGACCGTATGAATCGCATTACCCAAAGGTTCCATCAGTGAGATATAGTCCTGGGGAATTTTTTCATTTATCACCCAGGCATTGTTTGCGGGAACTACGGCGTATTCAGCGAAAACACCGTCAACATCTACCCCGAATATTTTACCATTTTCGCAGATATGGGCAAGTCCATTCCGGCACATAAAGCAGTGACCGCAGGCGATATGGGTCTCAGCCGATATCAAATCGTCTTTTTTGATGTTTTTAACATTAGCACCGATCTCTACCACCTGACCACAAAGTTCATGCCCCATAATCTGAGGGAGTTTCTTTATACGGCGTTGCGCCCATTCATTCCACTGATAAATATGGAGATCGGTTCCGCAAATTGAGGTAGCCAAAACTTTGACCAGGACCTCATTGGGTCCTGGTGTTGGAATTGGAACATCTAATAATTCCGCACCTGTCTCGGGTTTGGTTTTGACGATCGCTTTCATGGTTGGCATAGGTTATTATACCGAAAAAAGGATTAAAGTCAAGATTGCCCAAATTTTATTTTATTTTCTCGGATGATGTGTGTTGATATATAGAATTTAGGCAGATTTATTTTTCTACCTGGCTATCTCCGTAGCTCGGGTTTCCCGCACCACCGTGACTTTTATTTGTCCTGGATACTGAATCTCTTTCTCAATCCGCCGCGCAATATCATTGGCAAGGTTTGCCACCTCATTGTCCGAAACCACCCCAGGATTCACCATCACCCGCACTTCCCTTCCAGCCTGAATTGCATAGACTCTCTCCACTCCATTGAATGCCGAAACGAGTTCCTCCAGGGCTTTGAGACGTTTGATATAAGCCTCAATCGTTTCCCTTCGGGCACCGGGTCGTGCACCAGATATGGAATCTGCAATTTCTACGATAAAAGTGTAAGGGCTGATGGGCTGAACTTCTTCGTGATGGGCTGCGATCGCATTGACGATAATCTCGCTCTCGTTAAATTTTGCAGCGAGTTCGGCGCCGATCTGGGCATGTGAACCCTCCATGCTCATATCCGCCACCTTTCCCAGATCATGCAAGAGACCGGCCCTTTTTGCAATCACCGGATCCAAACCGAGTTCTTGAGCGATGAGGGCTGAGAGATAAGCAACTTCTTTAGAATGCTGCAAAAGATTCTGTCCATAACTCGTTCGAAAACGCATCTTCCCCAGATGTCTTACCAGCTCCGGTGCCAGACCGATAATCCCGAGTTCTAAACATATTTCTTCACCGGTGTTCTTGATGACACTATCTATCTCTTTTTCCGCACTCCGGACCACCTCTTCAATCCGTGCCGGGTGAATCCGGCCATCGGAAATAAGTTTGGTCATGGCAATCCGTGCAATCTCGCGCCTTATCGGATCAAAACAGGAAAGAGAAATCGTCTCCGGCGAGTCATCGATGATGACCTCCACTCCGGTGAGATTCTCAAAAGCACGAATATTTCTACCTTCCCGACCGATAATACGACCCTTCATTTCTTCTGAGGGAATGGAAACGACCGCAATCGTCGTCTCAGTAGTATGGCTCGTAGCACAACGCTGAATCGCCTGGAGAATTATTTCCCGTGCCGTTTCTTCCGCCTTCTGTTTTGCTTCTTCTTTTATCCGATTCAAAAGGGCTGCAGCCTCATGTCGTGCTTCGGCTTCCAAGTTACGGAGCAATGCGGCTTTGGCTTCTTCTTTGGAAAGATTGGCAATCTTCTGTAATGCCTCGGTTTCTTCTTTGATCAGCTGATCCAACCTTTCAGATTTCACCTGGATTATCTTCTCACGGTTCTGGAGATTATGTTCTTTATTTAGCAACTCTTTCTCTTTATCAATAATTAACCGTTCTCGCTTTTCTAGATTATTCTCCTTCTCTAACAGACGCCGTTCCGCTTTTTCAATCTCGCGCCGGCGGTTCATTGTCTCTTTTTCGAAATTCAATTTTTCCTGATACCAATGTTCTTTAGCAGCGATCTCCGCCGATTTCCGGTAGTTCTCCGCCTCTTTCTTGGCATCTTCAATTATCTTCCGGGCCTCTTCCTGAGCACTAAGGATTTTGGCGCGGTTATACCGGAAGTAAAAAAATATCACAAAAATGATTTCTAAAGCCAACAAAAATAGGGCAATTATTAGCAACGTCATTGTAACCTCCCCCGGGACCATGGCGACGGTCCCGGTAAATTTTTTAAAGTCCCCGCGAATGCCGTGTGGGAAAAAGTCTCTGAACCCAAAGTTAAAGTGGGCGCCTGTCAGTTACAGACGCAGTCTGCAACCGAACTCAGCTCCCTAACGATGGGTGTTGGCTCAAGACTTAATGCCCATCACGAGCATCGCAGGGAACGAATTAAGTGACTACCTCGTCAATCCTGAGGATTAATGAATTAATCCTCTGCTCAAGTTCAGAAATCCTTTTATTTAAATGTTCCTCTTTTTGCAAAAATTCGTCCACAAGATTCAAACAGGCAAGCACCGCAATTTTGGTCGTTGAGGGCAGCGGGAATTCACGATGGATATCCCGCATTTTCTTATCTACGATCTCCGCAATCTTCTTAATTCGTTCCTCATCAATATCTTCGGAAGTTATCCGATAATCATTTCCGAAGATATTAACCAACACCTCGTGGGTATGACCCTTCTTCAATTTAACTCCTAAAATTTACCAAATACTCCATAAAATTACAGGGTCATCGTATCAATTTTCTCAATTAGCCCATCAACTTTTTTTCTTACCTCTTCTTCTCTCTCGCGCAACTGCCTATTTTCTTCTTCAAGTTCACTTATCTTCTGTCTTAATTCATAGATTAAATTAATCATCCTTTCAATCTTCTCTTCCAGTTTTGCTATCCCATTCAATTTGTCTCCTTTGTTCTTAATATTGCCCCAAAATTGTTGGTGACTTCCTGGACAATCCGTGAAACGAATCTATCAACCTCTTGATCCGTGAGGGTTCGGTCCGGTGCCTTGAAATAAAAACGGAATCCCAGATTCTTTTTACCGGGGGGAAGATTTTTGCCTTGATAATAATCGAAGAGCACCACTTTTTCTAAAACCGGTCCTGCAATGGTGATGAGAAATTTTTTGACCGTCGGTACCTCCACACTTTCATCGAAGAGGAACGCCAGATCGCGGATATTAGCTGGAAACCTCGGTGGAGGATTGTAGAAAGGCTCACTAACGAGACCAAGCATCTGGTCAATTGATAATTCAAAGTAGTAAAACTCGCGCTCGCAGAACTCTGGAGCTACCATCCCCAAGAAGCCAAGTGTGCGGTCTGAAGACATGATCTGCACCGGGTTAACGAATCCTTTCTTTTCAAAGTGGCTGAATTCGATCTCCGGAATGTGCAAAGCCTCAAGGATTGTTTCCACCACCCCTTTGGCATCATAGTAATCGAGTTTCTGGACAGAACTCTCCCAGAAATTGGGGTAGCGTTCACCACCCATTATCGCTCCGAGCCGTTTTTCCTCAAAGGGCTCGGATTTTAAAAGGATATTACCTACCTCAAAGAGTTTTAAGGAAAAATTACCCTTTGAGAGGTTGTATTGGACCGCATCTAAAAGACCCAAAAAGAGTGTGGGTCTTAAGGCATTAAACCGCTCATTGAGCGGATTTTTCACCTTAACAAATTCACTATATCCAAGATCTTCGAGCCTTTCACTGGATACCAGTGAGAGGTTATATGTTTCGCTGAAACCGAGTCCGAGCATATAAGATTTCAAATGTTTTATCAAACTCCTTCCCCGCTCCAGGATTGGAGTAATACCCCAGCGTTTTGGAGGAACATCCGGGATATTCATATAACCATAAATACGTGCTACTTCTTCATAGATGTCTTCTTCAATCTGGAGGTCATAACGGTAATGGGGTATTACTGCGCGCATATTATTTTTGCCCGAAACTTTTATCGCGCACTTACTTAAAAGATTTTTGACTTCATCGGATTTGAGATTCAATGAAAGGATGGTATTTAAACGCCCGAGATTGAATGCCACTGTGCGCGACTTTGCCTTTTTCCCGGCACTAACAAATGAAACTTCACGTGCCCCGGCCAACCGTTTGAAATCTTCACCGGTTATCCGAGAAATTTCGTCAACGATTGATAGGTCCGCCCCTCTTTCAAAACGCAAAGAGGCTTCGGTCTGAATTCCCAGGCGGCGCCGGGTATGTGCGATCCGCCGAGGGTTGAAATAGGCACTTTCGAGCAGAACCCGTCGGGTAGAATTGGTGATCTGGGAGCACCGAGCACCGATAATACCAGCAAGGGCAATAGGACCATTTTTATCGGCAATCACCAGGTCATCTTCGTTAAGCTTAAAAACCGTCCCCTCCAAGGTCACAAACTGCTCGTTTTTCTGCGCCCGCCTTATCACCACAGGCATCTTGAGTAAATCAAGATCAAAAGGATGGAGGGGATGTCCGTAGAGCAACATGTTGATGTTGGTCAGGTCCACCACATTATTGATTCCTCTCATCCCCATGCAGTAAAGTCGCCATTTTATGGAAAACGGCGATTCCTGAATCTTGACATCCTCAAATATCCTTGCGGTATACCTTGGGCAACCCTCATGGTCGATTATCTGAATGAGTGAGGGATCGTTCTTATTCCTCTGCTCCGGATTTTTTTCTTTTAGACTAAGATTTATCCCCAGCCCGACACTGAATTCACGTGCCACTCCCACCACCGAGAGTAAGTCTGGCCGATTGGTACTGACTTTTACATCCAAAACCACATCATCAAAATAATCACGAAAATGCACACCTTCCTTTCCCCGGTCTAAAACAATCACTCCTGTAGACTTTTCGGCCATCCCCAGTTCTTCTTCGCTCACCAGCATCCCGGTGGATTTTATTCCGGCAAAATCCCGCTCACCCACAATCTCTTCTTTAAACCTTTTTCCTGCCTCCACAACCAGGACCAGATCACCCAATTTGACATTGGTCGCAGCACTCACTATTTGATGATGAGTTTTTGTTTTGATCTCAAGGATGATAAGATTCTTTAGCGTGGGATGGGGTGTAATCTTCGTAATCCGGCCGATTACTACATCCTGCGGGGCATAATTTTTTTGCTCACTTATTTCCATTCCCAGTCTATTAGCCACTTTCACAAGTTCCTTGACCTCCAATTCAGTGCCAAGGATTTCTTCCAACCATTTGACCGAGACTAACATTCTCTCTCCCTTGCGCGCATTTTTTAAAATTGTCCTAAGAACCGGATATCGTTATTATAAAATACCCGGATATCATCAATCAGATATTTTACTATCGCCACCCGCTCAATACCCATGCCTAAGGCATAACCCGAATACTCCTTCGGTGAGATCTTCACATTCTTTAAAACTTGGGGATGAACCATCCCACAACCCAAAAGTTCCAGCCAGCCGGTATTGCCGCAGACCGGGCATCCGGTTCCTTGGCAGACAGAGCAACTGATGGCAAGTTCTCCAGAAGGTTCGGTAAAGGGAAAGAAACTCGGTCGGAGTTCATATTTGGTTTTGGGACCAAAGATATGTTTGACGAATTCACCCAATAGCCATTTTAATTCGCCAAAAGAAACCCCTTTGTCTACATACAAAACTTCCACTTGATGGAATACTGGAGAATGGCTGGGATCAAAGGGATCAAACCGATAACACCTACCTGGACAGATGATCTTTATCGGCGGCTTATACTTTTCCATCACCCTTATCTGAACCGGTGAGGTGTGACTCCTCAGGAGCAATTCGTCGGTGATATAGAGACTTGAAAAATTATCCCGTGCCGGGTGGTCCTTGGGGATATTCAAAGCCTCAAAGTTATACCAGTCGTATTCAATTTCGGGTCCGGATGCCACGACAAAACCGAGATTTTCAAAAAAAGATTCAATCTCTTCCTGGATAATACTCAGCGGATGGCGGTGGCCCACATAGCCCATTCTTCCGGGTAATAAAGGATCAAATTTCGGTTTCTCTTTCTTTAAAAGCTCACTCTGACGCTGATTTATTATTGCGGTAAGCTGAGTTTTCAAAAGATTTATCTCGTTCCCGTATTTCTTACGTTCTTCAAGAGGGAGATTCACCAGTTCTTTAATCAACTCATTTAGTACGCCCTTTCTACCTAAAAACCGTATCCGAAAAGATTCCAGTGTCTGAGCATCTTTAATATTACCTAACTCCAGTTCTATCGTTGACCGAACTTCCTTTAATTTTTCTTCCATAACCTATGCCCGTGCCTCTCCCTTCATACCCTTACATACTTCAACCAGTGAATTGAACTCCTCAGGATGTTCATATGCGAGCATTGCCAGGGTCTTTCGGTCTATTTCAATGTTATTCTTTTTCAACGAATTAATAAACTCAGAATACTTCAACCCCTGCTGTCTCAATGCCGCATTAATTCGCGTTATCCATAATGCCCGGAATACCCGTTTTTTCCTTTTGCGCTCTCGGTACGCAGAAAGCCACGCCTTCATCACTTGGAGGCGGGCGCTTTTATAAAGACGGTGTTTACCACCCCAGTAGCCCTTTGCGGCTTTAAGCCACTTTTTTCTGCGTTTGCGCGTATAAGGTCCGCACTTTGTTCTTGGCATATCGCTTGCTCCTTTCTTTGATTTATGCCTTCAGATTTTATCGCCTGAAATCTTAAGGATTTAGGCTCATCAAAACATTATAACCAAATTAAAAATTCTGTCAAGTCCTGTTGGCAAAATTGTTATTTAAAATCTTTGAATTTTTTTAGGTCCGCCTTGGAAATCGGCACTAACTTCGAAAGACGCCTCTTTCTTTTTCGGGACTTTCCGGTCAATAAATGTCTCCGGCCTGCTTTCCAATGTAAAATCTTACCATCTTTTTTTATCTTAACCCTTTTCAACCAACCCCTTTTACTTTTCAGTTTTCTCATCCTTTCTTCTCCTTTTTCTGGGGAATAAGGGTGACCTGGATGACCTGATCTTCCTGCTTCGGAGGAGCCTCCTCACGGGCGATATCTTTTAGGTCATTAATCACCCTTTCCATAAGATTCATCCCGAGGTGGGCATGGAGCAATTCCCGGCCCTTTAATCTCAATTTCACCTTTACCCGGTCGCCTCTGGCCAGAAATTCTTTCATCTTGTTTAACTTCACCCGGTAATCATTATCCGATATTTTCATTGAAAGTCTGATTTCCCTTACCTCGGTCTGGTGCTGGTGCTTACGCGCTTCCCGTTCTTGTCGCTTCTTTTCATAAACATACCTACCAAAATCCATCAAACGGCAGACTGGTGGTTGGGAATCCGGGGCAACTTCCACCAGGTCATAGCCCCGTTCCCGGGCAATGCGCAGGGCAATCGCCAGATCAAAAATACCCATATATTGGCGATTTTCATCCACCAGTTTTACCTTTTCGGCTTTTATCTCATGATTAACCCTCGGTAGATTCTTAATCTTCGCCCCCTTGTTCTGAATCGCAGAGATTAAAAAAATCTTTTAACTTCATGGCGCCGAGGTCTCCCCGTCCCCGCTTACGGACCGAAATCGTCTTACTTTCCACTTCTCTTTTACCAACAACCAGAATATAGGGAATTTTTTTAACCTCGGCTTCTCTTATTCGATAATTTATCTTCATGGACTTAGTATTCAATTCCGCACGCAATCCATGTTTCAGACAGCGTTGATAAACCTCTCGGGCATAAGTCGCCTCTTTATCAGTTATCGGCATGACAACCACTTGGACCGGTGCAAGCCAGAGGGGAAATGCCCCTGCATAATGTTCGATAAGGGTGCCGATAAACCGCTCCAATGAGCCATACAGCGCGCGGTGGATTACCACTACTTCCCGGTGTTGCCCTTGGGCATCCATATATTCAATTTTAAAGCGCTTAGGCAGATTGAAGTCAAACTGGATGGTTGTCGCCTGCCAGGGCCGACCCAAGGCATCAAGAATATTGATATCAATCTTTGGACCATAAAATACTGCCTCGCCTAATTGCACCTTATATGCCAGGTTGACCTTTTCTAATGCTGAAGTAAGCGCTTTTTCAGCCCTTTCCCACTCCTCATCCGAACCCATAAATTTATCTTTATTCTTAGGATCGCGCACCGAAAGGTTCACCACAAAGTCTTCAAACCCGAATTTCTTAAATATTTTTAGCGTCAATTTCAATATCTTCACCACCTCATCCTCAATCTGATCCGGACGGCAGAAGATATGGGCATCATCCTGGGTAAAACCCCGGACGCGCAAGAGACCATGGAGTGTGCCTGATAATTCATTCCGGTAGACTGTGGCTAATTCAGCAAACTTGATCGGCAACTCCTTATAACTCCGCACCTTTGATTTATAAATCAGTATATGGCCTGGACAGTTCATCGGTTTTAAAACATATTCTTCGTTCTCCACCGGCAGGGTGAACATCTTGTCCCGATAATAATCATAATGTCCAGAGGTATGCCAGAGGTGACTCCGAGCGATGTGTGGGGTGGTGATCAACTCATAACCTTCCTTTAAATGTTCTGTGATCCAGTATTGTTCAATCAACCTTCTGATGATCGTACCCTTGGGGTGCCAGAATACCAGCCCTGCTCCAGCCTCTTCAAAGATTGAAAACAATTCCAGTTCCGTACCCAATCGGCGGTGGTCACGCTTTTGTGCCTCTTCCAGTTTGAAAAGGTATTTCTTCAACTCTTCCTCGGTTGTAAAAGAGATGCCGTAGATTCGGGAAAGCATTGGTAAACGGGCATCACCCCGCCAGTACGCACCAGCAACACTGAGAAGTTTGAATGCCTTAACCCGGCCGGTGCTCGGGATATGCGGTCCCCGGCAAAGGTCAACGAAATCCCCATTGCGGTAAAGGCTTATCTCTTTATCCGGAATTTCCTTGGCGAGTTCTACTTTGTATGGCTCATTACGCCGGTTGAAAAATTCAATCACCGCTTCTTTGGTCATCACCAGACGTTCAAATGGTATATCCCCTTTTATTATCTCTAACATCTTTTCTTCAATCTTTTTCAAATCATCGTTGGTGAAAGGGGGGCTTCGGTCGAAATCGTAATAAAAGCCCTGGTCGATCGCTGGTCCTATTGCCAGTTTCGCCTCCGGATATAAAGATTTCACCGCCATTGCCATGATATGAGAAGTGGAGTGCCAGAATACTTGCTGACCCTCCGGTTCGGAAAACTTTACTGGAGTCAATTCACAATCCGCATTAAGTACGGTACTCAAATCCCTCAATTCACCGTTGATCCGCACCGCAATGCATTCTTCATCCTGAATCAGTTCCGATGCCTTCACGCCCGGTGCAACTTCCATGATACTATTATTCAATCTGACCTTTATCATCGCTCAATTATAAATCATTTTTTTGTTTTGTCAATGGCTCTCAAAATAACAAAAATTAGGAAATCCTGCTGCTTTTTACATTTTTTTCGCATGAATTTAGGGTGGCAGAAATTGACTATGCCTGTCTTTCTCTTCCAAATAATTTTCGATGTCCCTCAACAATCCGCTGTTCAAAAGGGGACATGCGGATAGTTTTTAATTCCTGTTTGGCAGTTGATACAATCTCCTCGGCCCGGTCATTTTTTCCATAAAGATATTCATAGGCACGTGCACCCGCAATTTTGCCTTCCAGCATTGCTGTAGAAGCCTCCTCCACAGAAGCAAGGTCCCCGCAGACAAAGATATGAGGTCGGGAGGTTTGGAGGTCTTCATTATAGTAAGGGACATTGCCCCCAAGTTCCGGAATATATCTTATCTCACATCCTGCTTGATAAAGCAACTCACATAAAGGTGATAAGCCTACTGCAATAAGAATCATATCGCATTCGATGATCTTCTCTTTTCCTTTGATACATTCAAACTGGTCATCCACCTCGGTGATGACCGCGGATTCCACGCATTCTTTACCCCTCGCCTCAATGATGGTATGCCTTAAGAGAATCGGAACACCTGCCCGTTTTATTTTGGCGGCGTGAACATAGTAGCCACCAACTCTGGGCAGAATCTCAATTATTGCCGCAACCTCAACACCTGCCTGTAATAATTGGTAGGGCACGATCAAGCCAATATTACCGGAGCCCACCACCAGGGCTCTTTTTCCCGGTATAACCCCGTAGACATTCATCATCGTCTGGACTGCGCCGGCACCATAAACCCCGGGCAAGTCGGAGTTCTCGAATGCCAACATATTTTCACTCGCACCCGTGGCAAAGATATAACATTTCGCCTTTATCGGAATAAGTTCCTCATTCTTTAATACCCCAATGGAATCATCGTCATAATAACCAACCACGGTAGCATTGAGCAATACTTCAATACCGAGTTCTTCCACCTTTTGAGAAAGGATCTTCGCAATATCTATACCCCGAACCCCACAGTAGTGATCTTTAGAACCAAAAAATTTATGCGTTTGTTTTATCAGCTGACCACCGAGGACCGGATTATCATCGATGATCAAGACCGAAGCACCCAGTTCCCTTGCCACAATCCCCGCATTCAAACCCGCGGGTCCGCCTCCAATTACACAGATATCAAACACCTAACCTCCCCTTTCCTTTCTGCCGTCGCACCTGCATTCCTTCTTTTAATGGTTCCATACACACCATCACATTCGCTCGCCCATCCACTTCCATCAAGCAGGAGGAACATTTGCCGACAGCACAAAAAAACCCGCGCGGCCGGTGATATTTTTCTGAATAGCGAAGCACCCTTATCCCTGCAGCATGGAGTGCAGCCGCGATGGGCATTCCTTCATAACCCTCGAGTTCCTTATCTTCAAAATAAAATTTAACTTTTTTGCCCCTTTTAAATTCTAGAATCGGATGATGGGTAATGTATCCATTCATAATTATTTGAAATAATTTACCGCATTTTTAAAAATTTTAAAACCATCGCCCTCCTCCGCAAGTCTTTTTCGCGTGTGGAGCGGGTGTTGTAAATAGGAGATATACCGTTCGGGATGAGGCATGAGTCCCAGGATCCTTCCGGTCTTATCCGCGATGCCCGCAATATTCATTACCGAACCATTAGGGTTATAGGGATAGCCAGCCAATCGCCCTTCTTTATCCACATACTGGAAGACGATCTGTTTTTCCACCAATCTTAAAACCCTTTTGTTCTTAACCACGAACTTGCCTTCGGCATGGGCCACCGGAAGGGTGATAATCCCATCGATCCCCCTGGTAAAAATTGAACGTTCGGGATAAACCTTCAAATCTACCCAGCGATCTTCAAATCTTTCAGAATCATTCGTAATCAAACTCACGCTCTGTTCTTCAAAATAGCCATTAAAACCAGGCAGTATTCCCGCCTTTACCAACACCTGAAAACCATTGCAAATCCCTAAGATGAGGTTCCCCTTTTCAATAAACTTTAAGACTTTATCCTTCAGTTTATATTTAATTTCATTGGCAAGAATCTTCCCGGCACTGATATCATCGCCGTAGGTAAAACCACCAGGGAAGACGAGAATCTGATAATCGAGTAAATCCTTTCTTTTCACTTCATCAATGTAGACCCGCTCGGGTTGAGCACCTGCAAACTCAAAGGCGTAGGCAGTTTCCAGATCGCAATTCGTTCCCGCCGCGCGCACAATGAGAACTTTTATTTTCATTCTTTTAAGGAGACGTAGATCGTTCTTCTCTCTTTACGGAATTTTACTTTATCCTCCCGGGCTAACCAGCCCAAGCCCATATAAAACATATTTATCGGTAAACCACTCTTACGTAGTAGCCGGGTGATTACCATTTCACCCTCTTCTTTTAATTTTCTCCAAATATTACCAGCCGCAAAACCAATTTCGGTAATCATTACCACCTCCTGAGGAGCGTATTTTTTACGAATTTACATGGAGAATTAAAGTTTGATTTCGGTGCCAGTGCGTGCTGCATCAAGGTCATAATCAGGGAACTGTTTACGGAGCTTAATTAAAATATTATTTATAAACTCATCACTGCTTGAAGGGTCATGGTGAGTAAAAATAACTTTCTTTACACCGCCCTCCACTGCCAATTGCATCACCTGATTAAATGTTGAATGTCCCCAACCGATTCGGTTTGGATAATTCTCGTCCACATACTGAGCATCGTGGATCAACAAATCCGCGCCCTGAATAAATTTAACAAATTTTTTATAAGGAGTTCGTGGTTTAGGGGCATAGAGCTCGTTATCTGTGAGGAATACAGCGCTCTTTTTATCTTCGCTGAATCTCAATCCAAATGTATAATTGGGGTGGTTGTTTTGAATCACCTGGACAGCGACATTCCCGATTTTGAATCGGTTTTTAACTCTTTTAAATGCAAGTCGGGCAGGGAGGTCGGTTAATTTTATAGTTGGGAAGAAAGGAACATGCATCTGATAAGAAAGTGCCTTCTGAGCACCTACCTCATTCTCTGGTCCATATATATTTATCGCCGTATTCTTAGAATAAACCGGAGCAAAGAATGGGAAACCCTGAATATGATCCCAGTGGTAGTGGGTAAAGATAAGGTGGAGATTGTACTTTTGATTTTGCATCAAATAAATGCCGAGTTCTCTTATCCCGCTTCCAGCATCAATGATTATTGATTGGCCACTTTTGGTTTCAATATAGAGACATGTAGTGTTGCCACCGTATTCAATCGTTGTAGGACCAGAAACTGGGATTGAACCGCGTGTTCCATAAAAGCGAATAACCATTTACTCCTTTTCCTTTGTTTTATGACCCATCCGGCAATTGCCGTCAAAGAAAACACCTGACTGAATAATCAATCCCTTGCAGGTTATATCACCATACATCTGGGCACCGCTCTGGAATTCAAGCACCTCTTCGGCCTGGATATTACCTTCGATCTTGCCACCAATCACACCCGATTTGCAAGTGATGTTGCCTTTAACAAATCCGGTGCTTCCACAGAATAAGTGGTCTTTCACCGTAACATTACCCTCAACCATCCCATCGATCTTTATTGAACCCGTAATCTTCAAATCACCGTTAACAACTGTATTGCGACCAATTATCGTATCAATCTTACTTTCTTTTTCCATGTGCTCCTTTCTCAAAGAGATATTATATCTAAAAAGATGGATAAGTCAACCTCTTCGATACTCACCATTTCCCATACCGGATTTCAAAACTTTTGAATTCGTGGGTTGGCTCTTCATAGAAAATCTCTACATCATCAACCCGGGCACCCGGCGGACCATGCCGGCACCAGTCGATCAAACGCTGGAGATCCGCTCCTTCACCTTCTGCCACTATCTCTACCCTGCCATCATCAAGATTCTTAACCCACCCTACCAATCCCAATTGGTGGGCAACTTCTTGGGTATGGGCACGAAAAAAAACGCCCTGAACCCGTCCAGAAACGAAAAGATGAATACGCATAACTTCCATAAGGCAATTATATTGATTCTTATTGGTATAGTCAATCATTGATTTTCATCAATTTAGGGAGTGATCGCAGCGACCAGCGAATAGATTTCTTTCGCACCCGCCGTCTTCAAGATCCGCGCACATTCTTTTATCGTCGCACCAGTCGTCATTACATCATCAATGAGAATAACCTTTTTTTCTGCCACCGTTAAACCCTTTTTAATGCGGAATGCACCTGCGACATTTCTTCGGCGTCCTTTTGGGTCAAGGCGAGTCTGCGTCCGGGTGGGTCTTATCCGGACGAGGGCATCCATTAAGGGGATTGAAGTCTGCTGACTTATTATCCTTGCGAGCAATTCTGCCTGGTTATAGGAACGATGTAACTTTTTCCACCAGAACAAAGGAACAGGTACAAGCAAATCGGCATGGCAGAGATAAAAATCATTTTTTAATAGATAGGCCATCCCCATGCCGAAAAACTCTGCAATCTTAGTTTTATGGCGATATTTAAAATGGTGAATCATCGTATCTACAGGCGGTAAGTAAAGGGTAAAAGCGCGGCCGTGATCAAGAATACTATCCTCTCGACAATAGCCGCAATAATGTTTATCATCAACCGGTCTCCCGCAACACCGACATAGAGGGGACTTCGGCTCTTCCACAAGATTCAAACAATCGTTACAGATAAGACCTTTTCCAATCTCTTTTTTACACACAATGCAGTTACCAGGAAATAGAAAATCTATAAAAAAACCGAGATACTCTCTCATTCTTCCAAAAAACCTCTTCATCAGAATCTCTATCATTATCTTATGTAGATTTTTGTTCTGGTCAATAGCCATCCTGCATAATTTTGCAGAAAATACTTGAAATCCGGTAAATTTTTTCTATAATCCTATATGCTCAGGGTATTATATGCCTCAGATCCCCGTATTGGAAAAGGTGCACTGCTTCTAAAGATAAACCGAAATGCTATTTACGATATATTTGACTATTATTTCCATAATGACAACTCCAAAATTAGAAAGCTATTGTTTTTAAAAAATGGCGTGAAAAAATCTATCTATCTAAAGCCCGGTGAAGAACTATCTTGTATTTTTGAAGAACCGAAATATCAAAGTTGCAACAATGATTGTAACTATTGTTTTGTCAAGGGTCTACCAAAGGGGTTGCGTCCTGAATTATATTTCCGCGATGATGATTATCGCCTTTCATTTCTCTTTGGAAACTTTATCAGCCTCACCAATCTAAAAGATGCTGATATCAGCCGTATAAAAAGACTGAAACTCTCTCCTTTATATGTTTCAGTCCACACAACTGATCCTGCCTTGCGGGCGCGGTTATTTAAAAATCAAAAAGCCCGTCAAGTGCTTGAACAGTTAAAAAAACTCGTTGAAGGTAATATCCAAATCCATTGTCAGATTGTCGTGATACCCGGACTCACGGATGGTATCAATCTCTCCAAAACGGTCCAAGACCTGTCTGAATTATATCCAGGAGTGAATTCGGTGGGCATCGTGCCCGTGGGACGGACAAAATTCTTAAGGCATTTGCCAATGGTAAATAAAAAAATTGCCCGCATAATTATCTACGAGATGAATCGGATGCAGCAAGATTTGCGGAAAAGATTCAACAGAGGCTTTGTCTACCTTGCCGATGAGTTCTTCATCCAGGCCGGTTTGGCAATCCCTGAGCGGAGTTATTATGATGACTTTCCCCAATACGAAAATGGTATTGGTATGGTCCGCGAATTGCTTGATGAGATCGCCGCTCTCCCAAATCCAGGCCGACTCCACGGCAAATTTCTCTTGATCACCGGTGAACTCGCCTATCCCTATATAAAGCGTCTTAAGTTCCGTTTGAATAACAAAAAACTGAAACTCGATGTCTTGCCCATTAAAAACAAATTTTTCGGTGACACTATCACCGTCTCTGGTTTATTGGTCGGTCAGGATATCCAAGAGGCAATAAACGAAGTAGGGCGGAGATACGATAGAATAATCCTGCCCCCAAACTGTGTAAATGATAAAGGTAAATTTCTTGATGACTTTGAACTAAAATCTAAACAGATTATTATCGCGCCCTATTCGATCAAAGAGTTGCTTCTATGGCTACAGTAGCGATTGTGGGTAGAAAAAATGTAGGTAAATCTTCAATATTTAATCGCCTCGTCGGTCGGCGCTTGAGCATCGTCCATAAGACTCCGGGAGTGACCCGGGACCGGATTTATGGTGAAGTGATATGGAGGGGTCGGATGTTCAATCTTATCGATACCGGTGGTTTCTTTCCCGAGGAGAACAACATTCTCGCCTGCAAAATTATGTATCAGATTGAACTGGCGCTCAAACAAGCAGATGTGATATATTTTGTCGTGGATGGAAGAGCTGGCTTGTTCCCCTCAGAAATGGAAATCGCCCAGACGCTTCGTAGCTTGGGCAAACCCGTGCTATTGCTGGTAAACAAGATTGATAATAAATCGCTCGAGCCCGCGGTGGGCGATTTTTACCGCTTAGGGTTTGATAAAGTTTTCCCGGTTTCAGCCGAGGCGGGCATCGGCTTTGGGGCTGTGCTGGATGAAACGATAAAATTCCTACCGGAGAAGCCGATAAAGAAAAAAATTAAAATGATAAAGATTGCGATATTAGGCCGACCCAACGCTGGAAAATCAACCTTGCTTAATACCATCATCAAGGAAGAAAGAGCAGTTGTGGATGAACAACCTGGCACGACACGGGATTTGGTTAATGCCTGGTTTACTTTTAACGGGAAGAATATTGAACTCATCGATACCTATGGTTTAAAAAAGCGCACTCGGATAAAAGAGCCGATTGAATTCTACTCCATGATGCGGGTGATGCATGTCATCGATGAAATTGATATCGGCATTCTAATCTTTGATGCCACTCAGGGTGTAGTGCATGAGGATTGTCACATCGCTTCACTGCTCTTATCCAAGGCAAAGGGTATCATCATTGCTCCCAACAAGATTGATTTGTTGAATAAAAAGTTTTACAAAAGAATCATTCAATCTACGCTTACATCTTTCCGTTTCGTGGACTTCGCTCCGGTCGTTTTAATATCCGCCAAACTGAATCTGGGGATAGAAAAATTGCTCCAGACCGTCCTTGATGTTTACGCTGAACTAAATAAATATGCAGATGTCCGGGTTTTGAAAGATCTCCCGACTATCCTGAAATCCCCGCCCGATGGTGAATTATTGAAAATCAGCCAGACTGGTATAAAACCACCTCAGTTCAAAGTGGTAGTCACCACGCAATTAAAAGAAAATTATATCCAGTATTTGCGCAATTCCCTCCGTGGCTACTTCGGTTTTTCCGGGACTCCAATACTAATAAAGACCGAATTAGCAAAAAGGGGAAAACGATGTTGATGCTCAATCTGTTTGGCTCCTTCTTTTTCGGTTTTATCTGGGGATTAATTCCCTTCTCCTACCTCTTGGGCAGACTCAAGGGGGTGGATATTAAAAAAATAGGTAGTGGTAATATCGGAGCGACAAATCTGGGAAGGGCACTCGGTCTTCGATTTTTTATCTTTGGGTTTTTGCTCGATGGACTCAAGGGGTTTTTGCCTGTCATGCTTGGACAACACCTTACCCTCTCTCCGGCATTATGCGGGGCAGGAGCAATAATGGGGCACATCTTCAATCCATTTTTTAAATTCAAGGGGGGTAAAGGTGTTTCCACAACCCTGGGGGTGACACTGGGCATCGTTCCTATCCCCTTTCTCCTTTCCATTAGCGTCTGGCTTATCGTTTATCTGGCGAGTTATATCGTCTCAATCGCATCGCTAAGTCTGGCCATCGTTCTTTTGATTACCACCATCTTTTTCAGTTCGGTATCGGCAGGTGAAAAACTTTTGATTGCAACTGTGAGTCTACTAATCATCTTCGCCCACCGTGCCAACATCAAAAGAATCATCAACCGCACCGAACCGCGAACGATTTTCTGGGAGAAAAAATGAATCTTGCCATCCTCGGCTGCGGTAACTGGGGTTCAGTTTTTGGTATTATCCAGCATCAGAAAGGTCATCGGATAAAGATCTGGGAATTTAACAAAAAAAGGGCTGAGTATGTACAAAGAACACGGGATAATCGCCCCTTCCTCAAGTATTATAAAATACCCAAGGCAATCTGGGTGGACTGGCGTCTGGAAAATGTGTTACGGGATTCAGAACTTATCGTATTTGCAGTCCCCTGCCAGACTCTGAATACCGTTCTCCACGAAATGAAAAAATTAAAATTTCCCACTCGAGAATTGTTGAGTCTGATAAAGGGAATTGATCTTAAAACTCTAAAACTTCCTTCAGAACTCATTCAGAGTATATTCCCGCACAAAAGATGTTTTGTCCTCTCCGGTCCATCAATTGCCAACGAAATAATCCGTAAAGAACCAACAGCGGTGGTTCTCGCCGGTGAGGATCAAGAAAAAGCAAGGCAATTACAATCGGAACTCGCCACCGAAAGTTTTCGGATTTATCTCGGTAGTGATATGCGCGGGGTGGAACTCGGTGGAGCCCTTAAGAATGTGATTGCCATCGCCTGCGGTATCAGCGATGGGTTGGGATTTGGAGCCAATGCCAAAGGTGCCTTAATCACCCGGGGTATTGTGGAGATACAAAGATTGGGTGTTAAAATGGGTGCCCAGCCACAGACCTTTTATGGGTTGTCCGGGCTGGGTGACCTTATCACCACCTCATTCAGCGAAGAATCACGAAATCATACCGTAGGCAAACTGCTCGGGCAAGGACATAAATTAAAAGAAATAAAAAAGAAATTGGTAATGGTGGCCGAAGGCATCCCTACAGTTCGGGCAGTAATGAAACTGGCAAGAAAATACGAAGTAGAGATGCCCATATCCAAAGTAGTATTTGAAATTTTGTATAAAAACCGAGCACCTTTAAAATGTCTGAAGAGCTTAATGCTCAGACCGTTGAAGAATGAATAATAAAGGAGGAAAGATGGGAGAAAAAGAGTTTTATTCAATAAAAGAGGTTGCGGATATGCTACAAATTCCCGCTTATGTCCTCCGTTACTGGGAGAAAGAATTTCCCATGCTCCGCCCGAAACGGAATCGCCTGGGAAGAAGATTTTATACCCCAAAAGATATTGAAATCGTCCGGATGATAAAGGTCATCCTCTACGAGCAGGGATTTACGATTGCCGGAGCCCGCAAAAAATTAGCCTCAATAACCCAGGCTCCAGAACAGCTTACCCTCCCTTTGAGCGATGCCATAAAAATTATCAAGGAGGTGAAAGAAGAACTTAAAAAAATTCGTGCCCTACTTGAATAAAAGATGTTTTATCCCTTTCTTGCCCTTAAATAATCCATCAAGTTTCATTCACTTCAATACCATGATATCCCTTCACCGCTTTAAAAAACCTGATTTTTCTCCACATTTTTATAGAATCTCTTATTTAGACAGAATGAGACATATAGAGAAAATTTGTAAAGATGACCAATCACCAAGTTTTTCGGGCAAGACCTTAGCGATTTTTTCTTTAGTAGGACAAGGTTTTAGCAATTTCCTCCTCTCGTAGGGCTTTAGTCCTCTCCATATTTTTTTATATCTTATGATGGACGATAAAACTCATAGGCAAGATTTGAAAGGGTAATCAATGATTTAGCGTTGGGTACTTTTGTAGGGCAAGGCTTTAGCCTGCGGATAAATTTTTTTAAATCTTAGGGTATTTCGCACCCTGAAGGTGCGGCTACCTCTAATAATCCAGCGCGCATAAAAATAATTTGACAAAAAAGTGGAAAGAACACGGTAAAAACACTGAGTTGACAATTTCCCGCTTTTGATTATAATTTAAGAAACTTGCAATGCCGGGATGATGGAATTGGTAGACGTAGCGGACTTAAAATCCGCTTCCCCGTAAGGGGAGTGCCGGTTCAAGTCCGGCTCCCGGCACATAATTTGTTTCTAAAGCAGTTAAAATTTATCCATTAATCTGTGCGTGTTCAAAAAGAGAAGGCAGAGTTTAAATTTGCGAAAAAACCCTATAACTTAGATCGTATAAAATCTTTAATTGGTGGATGGTAAAATTATTACCAGTTTTCTATTTATAGTAAACCTTTCTGCCGATACCGGGCAATTCGGTTTAAAAGTGTTTTGTAGGAGACCCTAAGCCTGCGTGCCGCCTCTGCCTTATTCCCTTCCGTGAGTTCCAAGGTCTTTTTTATAAGTTCGGCCTCCGCCATTTCTCTACCGTAATTGGCAGCCGTCTTTAAATCTACATCTTCAGGAATAATATTTATGGATTTTCTTGCCCGGGATGGAAGAAGGATGTGTTCACAGTCAATGGTCTCTCCAGCTAAAATATTCGCCCGCTCAATGGTATTTTCTAGTTCCCGGACATTTCCAGGCCAATCATACTCGATCAATTTCTGGAGTGCAGATTCGCTAACCTTTTTTTTGGATTTCAATTTTTTTAAAAAATGTTCTACGAGCAAAGGTATATCCTCTTTTCTTTCCCTGAGGGGTGGGATGGTTATAGGAAAAACGCTCAAGCGGTAGTAGAGGTCTTCACGAAATTTTTTTTCATTTACTAGCATCCCTAAATCTTTGTTGCTTGCAGCAATGATCCGCACATCTACTTTTATAGAAGCAGTCCCGCCCAGGCGTTCAAATGTTTTTTCCTGAACCACCCTTAAAAGTTTTGCCTGCAAGTCCAGCCCAAGATCTCCCACCTCATCAAGAAATATTGTCCCCCGGTGGGCCAATTCAAACTTACCAATCTTCCTGGCAACCGCACCGGTAAACGCCCCTTTTTCCGAACCAAATAATTCATTCTCCAATAATTCATTTGGAATTGCGGCGCAATTAATGGTAACAAATGGATTATCTTTGCGGGGTGATAGACTGTGACAGGCACGGGCAAATAACTCCTTACCTGTCCCTGATTCTCCCAAAAGAAGGACTGTGGTCTCGGTAGGTGCCACTTTTTTCAACAGTTCAATTGCGTTGCTAATTGCCGCACTTTTCCCCACTATCTCTGGAAATCCTTGGATGCTCTCTACCATCTCTTTGAGCAGAATATTTTCATAATAAGCCTTCTGCTCTTGGAGAATTTTTTTGATGAGATGGATAAGTTGTTCGGTATCAAAGGGTTTAGTCAAAAAATCGCAGGCGCCCAATTTCATCGCCTCGACAGCCCGCTCAATCGTCCCAAAGGCAGTCATGATTATAAATTTTGCATCAGGGTCAATATTTTTCAACTGGCGCAGAATATCAATTCCATCGATGTCGGGCAGGCGTAAATCTAAAAGCACCAGATTTATTTTTTCTCGTTTGAATATCTGAAGTGCTTCACGGCCGGTGCCTACAATAATTGTAGTAAAACCTGCATCATTAAGCGCTACCCGCAATACTTCGGCAAAACTCGCCTTATCTTCGACAATAAGAATATCCGCCATTAAATTTTAAAATTCTTAATCACCTGCGCCAGGCGCTCAGTAATATTCAACAATTCCTGACTGGTGGCAGCAAACTGCTCAGTGGCAGCAGATTGTTCTTCAAGGGATGCGAGAATTTCTTCAGCAGCAGTGGAATTTTCTTTTGAGATATTAAATGAGTCTTCAATCTGCCGAAGCATTGCGGTGATTTCTTCTTCTTCTTTTGAAATCACGGTCTTGATATTTTTTATTGCACTATTCAGTTCGATGACAGCATTGGAAATGGTACGCAGAGATTCGGTGGTGGCTTTGATAATCTGGTTACCGTCACTGATTGCCTTGCGCACTTCCTCTGAGCTTGCCGCGACACTCTGGATTGACTCAATCATTTCTTTAACTATTACCCCGATCTCCATCGCGGAATTTTGGGTATTATCCGCAAGTTTTTTTATTTCATCAGCCACGATTGCAAAACCCCGACCAAATTCACCTGCTCGGGCAGCCTCAATTGCTGCGTTCAAAGAAAGAATATTAATTTTTTCCGAAACACTGTTTATCGTCTCAATAATCTTAGTAATAGTAGCAGAAACCTCATGGAGTCTGGCTAGCAAACCGATGAGGTATTCATAGCGTGAACCAATCAATTCAATATTTTTCAATACCTCATCGCTCATCTTTAAACCGTTGCTTGCACTCGTTGAAAAACTCTCTGCATAGCCTTCTACCTTTTTTATATTGTCCACAACACTAAAACTTATTTCACTCAATGCCTTGCTCATTGATATTGATTTATCAAGTTCCTGGTATTGGCGATCAACTCCTTCCGTCATCCTTTGGGTAGTAGAAACAATCTCCGATATCGCAGTAGAGAGTTCATTTGATGTGGCGGCGATTTGAGCGCTTATTTCACTGAGATTTTTGGAAGTCTCTATGATCAATTTAATGATACTGGCTTCGGTTTCCAGAAGTTTATTTATCGTCCTGCTTAAAAAATATATTTCATCAGTAGACTTGCCTTCAGTAATCGTAACGGTTAAATCACCTTTTTCCACTTTCTTTAATGCCTCCTTCAAATGCTGGAGACGCATCTGGTCGTAATCAAAATCCATAATCAATAGAAAGGAAACGATGGTGAACAGGATCAATTTAACGAATTCCATGCCCAAGTTCACCTCGGGATAGATGTTCTGGGCTTGCAAAACCATTAAGGCATAAGCAACATCCACCATGAGAATGGCATAAATTCCGTTTTTCATACCCAAAAGATAACCAGGATGAACAGCGACATAAAAATAAATTAAAAAGAAAGGCAACCGGAACTGGGGTGGAATGTAGGAAAGGCAAAAGGTCAACACCAGAACTACGGTGGCTGTAATTATATAGGGCATTACCGGATGGTATATATTCTTCCGCGCCAGAAAATATACCACCAACCCGAATATGAAAATTGTCGTGGTGAGAATTACCACTATGGTGGGGACAATGAAGAACTTAAGGATTGCACCCAATAAAAAAACGATTTCAAACAAAAGGGAGAATAATATTATCGCACCACTTCCCTTTCGGATAAAATTTAAACCTTTCAAATGAAGTTCCTCATTTACTGACATTATGACCTCCAGAAAATCTCGCGGCTTTTTTTCATCGCGCAGAATTCACCACACATCGTGCAGGTAGCCGCTGAGCGGGAGTGTTTACGTTTGAAGATTGTTCGTGCCTTCTCAGGGTCGATCAGCTGACTCAACATCGCCTCCCAATCAAGTGCAAAACGTGCTTGTGAGACCTTAAAATCTTGCATTCTTGCCAAACCCAGCCCCTTGCCGATATCGGCGGCGTGGGCTGCAATCTTTAGCGCAATCACACCTTCTTTTACATCTTCCACAGTAGGTAAACCCAAATGCTCGGAAGGTGTCACATAACACAAAAAATCCGCCCCATAATATCCGGCAAGTGCACCACCAATTGCGGCTACGATATGGTCATACCCGGCACCGATATCTGTGACCAACGGACCCAACACATAAAATGGTGCTCCATGACAGATTCTTTTCTGTAATTTGACATTCGCCTCAATCTCATTAATCGGAATATGGCCCGGACCCTCAACAATCACTGATACTCCATACCGCCATGCCTCTTGCACCAGTTCCCCAATTATGACCAGCTCTCGGATTTGATATTCATCGGTCGCATCACTTATTGAACCCGGCCGCAGACCATCACCTAAACTCAAAGTTATGGAATATTTTTGAGCAAGTTTAAGAAGCCGGTCATAATGTTCATAGAGGGGGTTTTCTTTTTTATTTGCCTTCATCCACTCAATCATCATTGAGCCACCGCGACTCACCACACCACAGATGCGCTTTTTTCGTTCCATTCCCCGGATTGTCTCCCAGGTCACGCCGCAATGGACGGTTATGAAATCAACACCGTCTTCCAGATGCTTTTCAATCGTCTCAAATATCTGATCAACACTTGCCTGAACAAACGATTTTTTCTTTTTCCGCATATCTAACGCTACCTGATAGATTGGAACAGTTCCAACTGCGACCGGAGAAGCCTGCACAATCTCGCGGCGTATCCGATCTACATCTCCTCCGGTTGAGAGATCCATCACCGCATCTGCCCCATATTCCACAGCAACTTTCAATTTTTTTAATTCATATTTTAAATTGACAAAATCGGGCGAGGTTCCAATATTGGCATTGATTTTGGTCCGGCATCCTTTGCCTAGGACTAAGGGTTTGATACGGTGCAATCGGCTTTTGATTATTACCGCTGTGCCCTCCTTCAAATTTTTTTTCAAAATTTCAGGTTTTATTCCTTCTTCCCGGGCAAGCTTGGTAACCAAATCACTCATGGGCATACTCCACATTCACCCCAAGCGAAGTCTTGGGTACTGCATAGGCGACAAACTTCAAAATAAAATTCATTGCCTTTTCCTCATCAGCTGCCTCAAAAATCAAAATATAATCGGGTTTGCCAAACAGCGACAAAAACTCCCTTATCTTTATGCCTTCAGGAATCTTCAACTCTTTAACTGCCTTCAGCATCTCATCAGCACGACCGGGGATGACATCCAGCGTAGTGATGAAGGTCATTTATACCTCCTCATAAATCAGATTATATGCCAAAATATAATTCTGTCAAGGGAAAGTAATTTTTAAACCTGCCCCTGATAAATGCGGTATTTTTTGTATAACCTTCCCCCCATTTTTATTATTGTGTTGTTCACCGGATGATTATCTTCAAGGGTCCAGCTCAACTCACCGCTGTGATAACCCAGCTTCATACCAGCTTTAAAAGTCTCCAGAAACATCAATGCTTCAAGTCCCAATTTTTGATATTCATGCTTCACACCCATGATCATCAGCCGGGCTTCTTTTATTTTATTCTTGTAGTATAAAAATTTCAGAATGCTGATAAAGTTTAATTTGCCATTTAACTTTTTCAAAACAAAATTATAATTTGGTACCGCCAACGAAACTCCCACTGGAACATTATCAATTTCCACGATTATCACCAGTTCGGGCACGACTAGGTCTTTCAATGTTTTGGCAATATGATTAAACTCCGCATCGGTCATAGGCACAAATCCCCAATTCCGGCTCCAGGCATTGTTATATACTTCTTTTATCTTTTTTACTTCATTAGCGAAGTCATTAAGGTCCACATGGCGCACCTTTAAATCCCGCACCCTTAGGCGAATTGTAGAACACAATCGCTCCAAATATTCTAATGGAGCATTTTTTGTTTCAATATAGAAGGCGTATAAATCCTTTGCTTTGGTTAGACCGCTGGCAGCAGCAAGTTTATGATAATATTCAAAGGTGTAGGTCATCATAATCATCGGTTCCAGAAAATAACCCTCAAGAAGAAAACCAACTTCTTCGTTCGTGGAGGGATTAAATGGTCCCACAAATTTGGTCATTCCTTTTTCTTTGTGATATCTCCGCACCGCATCGAATAGAGCAATTGCCGCCTCTCCATCGTCCTCACACTCAAAAAAACCGAAATAGCCCGTCTTTTCGTTCCAGAATTCAATAAAATTATAGTCGACGATTGCACAAACCCGCCCAACTACTTCTTTATTACGATAAGCAAGATACATCTCTCGTTCCGCATGTTCCCAAAAGGGGTATTTCTTTCGATCAAAAAGGTTGTAGACATCCCGTCGTAAGGGGGGAACCCAGTAGCGATTATTTCTGTATAGCCGATAGGGTAGTTCAATAAATGTTTTTAACTCTTTCTCATCTTTTACCGGCGTAATCCTTATCACTTTACTAAACCAAACTCCTTGGCACAGCGGGCAAAGACATCAAGCACAATATCAATATCTTCATCAGTGTGGGTAGCCATATAACTCGTCCGGATGAGTGCTCGGCCCGGTGGTGTTGCCGGAGAAATCACCGGATTGGCAAATACTCCATTATCAAAGAGCATTTTCCAAAAGGCAAAACATTTTTCATCCTCCCCGATGATCACCGGAATCACCGGGGTCGTACTATTTCCGGTATCCAGGCCTATATCTTTGAATCCCTTCCGCACCCTTTCTGTTACCTTCCAGAGTCTTTCCCGACGTTCTGGTTCACTTTTTATTATCTCTAAGGATTTTAAGGCGCTGGCCACAGAAGCCGGTGTCATACTCGCCGAAAAAATCAGGGCCCGGGCGGTATGGCGGATATGCGTGATCACATCCTTTTCGGCAACTACAAAACCACCCAGCGAAGCGAAGGACTTACTAAAAGTTCCCATTATAATATCCACCTTGTTCAACAAATCAAAATGCTCACAAACACCCCGCCCCCTTTTCCCTAAAACACCAATGCCATGGGCGTCATCAACGAGCAATCGGGCGTTGTATTTTTCCTTCAATCTAACAACTTCCGGCAGATTAATTACATCCCCCTCCATACTGAAGACACCATCCACCACAATCAACTTGCCTTTATTGTGGGGTATTGATTTCAGTATCCGTTCCAAATCTCCCATATCATTGTGTTTGAATTTCTTTATTTCTGCAAAAGAGAGTCGGCAACCGTCGATTATTGAAGCATGGTCTTGCCGGTCGATGATTACGACATCATCTTTGCCCGCAAGCGCCGAGATTATTCCCAGATTTGTTTGAAAACCAGTTGAAAATACGATTGCCTCGTCTTTTTCAAAAAACTCCGCGAGTTCTCTCTCCAGTCGAACATGGATATCAAGGGTGCCATTCAAAAATCTCGAACCAGAGCAGGTGGAACCATATTTTTGCACCGCCTCAATCGCCGCCTTTTTTAATCTTTCATCTGCTGCCAGACCTAAATAGCCATTGGAACCAATCATTATATACTCGCGGCCGTTTATAATCACCCGATGGTCTTGAGCAGATTCTATCGGTGTAAAATAAGGATAAATATTGATATCTTTTGCCCTTTCTACCGCCTTAACCGTTGCCTGGCATTTCTTAAAGATATCCATTTTTCGATTATAATTAAATTATTTTTAAAGTCAATATCACAGAATATTTCTCAAAAACCAGTTCAGATCAAAAATCCTATTCAATTCCCCATCCTCAAGATATTTTTTCACTCGCGCATTATCTCCGGCAACGTCCTTTAGATGCCTTTTATTCGCTATTGCCGAGAAAGAAAGTGCCTGCACGAGGTCGTAAGCTTCCTTCCGGCTCATTCCTTTCTCAATCAATCGATTCATCAAATTCTGTGAGGCATAAAGACCCAAACTATTGGTTATATTCTCCATCATCCTCTCTGGAAAAACTTTCAAGTTCTTTAAAACCCAGATCATCTTTTTTGTGCAATAATGGACAAGATGAAAGGCATCGGGAATAATCACCCGTTCTCCTGAAGAATTAGTCAGATCCCGTTCATGCCAAAGATTGATATTTTCCAGGGCCGGAATGAGATAGCCCCTCAATACCTTCACCAACCCGCATACCCGTTCGCAAGTGATGGGATTTTGCTTATGGGGCATTGCCGAAGAACCTTTCTGGCCCTTGGTAAAAGGTTCTGATACCTCACCGATTTCGGAGCGTGAAAGATTTCTAATCTCTGTAGCAATCCTTTCCAATGCACATCCATAGAGAACAAGGGTCGCCACCAAATAGGCGTGTCGATCACGGGGTATTACCTGCGTAGAAACGGGCTCGGGCTTCAGCCCTAATCTTCTCATCACCTTCTTTTCAATGTCGGGTGATAAGATTGTATAAGCACCCACTGCACCGGAGAGTTTACCAAAAGCGATCTCATTTAAAGCCTGTTTGAGACGGCTTTGTGCCCGCAAAATTTCCTGATACCAGGATTTTATTTTGTATCCAAAAGTAATCGGCTGGGCAAATACACCATGAGTTCTCCCCATCTGCGGAGTACGTCGGTATTTTGATGCGAGGCGTTTTAAAATCTGCAATAGCTTCCCAACATCCTTAAGGACGACCTTTAAAGCCTCCTTTAAAATCATACCCCACGCCGTATCCACCAGATCATAAGAAGTCATACCAAAATGGACCCATCGTCCCTCTTTCCCAATCTTTTCCCTCACTGCTTCCAGAAAGGCAATGACATCGTGATTAGTGATCTTCTCTATCTCGGCAACCCGTTCTGGGTCGATCTTTATCCCTCTCAATTTCTTACTCAATCCCCTGGGGATTACTCTGAGTTCTTCCTGGATCTCGGCAACTGCTTTTTCAACCTGGACCCATACCTCCATCTTATGTTCTTCACTAAAAATCTTTCTGAGCTCTTCGGTCTCGTAACGCTTAATCATATAAACTCAATTATATCCAAAAAAAATCCATTTTCAATAAAAAACTCTTTAGCGGAGTAAAATCACTTTTAAAACCTTGAGCGATTCTTCATTTTGGATATGGCAAAAATATGATCCACTGGGCAGATGATTTTTTTCTGCGTCACATCCATCCCAGAACGCCTCGTATTCCCCGCACATTTTGAATTCATTAAGCAGATTTTTTATAAATCTTCCGGTCCCGTCATAGATATTGATTTTCACAATTCCTGGTCTTGTGACCGTATATTTGATGTTGGCACTCGTCAAAAATGGGTTGGGTTGGATCAGATCTTCTTTTCTAAAGTGACTGCTTACCCAATCTCCATGTTCACTAATTGGGATGTAACGAACTGGTTCACCAGGATTAAAACAGGCAAGGGTGCGATTAGGAATTTCTATCCATTCGGCGTTTAAGGTATCTAAAGGCTGAGAGGCAACAATCCAAAAATCCGAGATCACGGAATTTGGATAATAATAGAGAGTAATGGCTCTGGGTGCATCCCGGGTAAAATTAAGACCCCAGAGACTCGTTCCACTGGCCATGACAAAATTCAATTGTCCTTTACTCAGACCCAGGGCAGAATCCAGTTTGGTAACGGCTAATTTTATGCATTCTTCAACTGGTAAATCGGGATACTCATCCATGACTTCCACTAGGAGAATGGAATAAAGGTCGGAATCAAGATAATTGGGGATGTAATCTGGAGGATTCTGATCAAGATAAGATGAATTGATATCGGTTATCAATTTAAGTAAAACATCTACACTTATTGTCCCATTATGAGCAAAGAGCATATCAAATTTCCGGTTGATACACCTCCTTCTAAAAGGATGAGGATCAGGTATCCCTACGATCGGACCACTTGAACGCTTTCGTACATGGGCAATTGCTGAATTTTTCACATTTCTCAGCAATTCCAGTTTATCCAGGATATATCGCGGATCAGTAGGTGCCGCTGGTTCACCGCGCCGGATCACCGGTAGCAAAGTATCCGTGGCAGATTCAATATAATAACCCATACCCCAGCCATCAGGATTGAAGGCACCGAGTTTGCATAATGAATCAAGGTGATTGGATATAATACTGACTATTGTTGGAGTTTTTTCAGAAAAAATAACTCCCCAGAAACGACATTCGTGCTCGCTCTTTAGGGAACAGGCAATAAACATTCCCGATGCCCCAAATAGGAAGCATAAAAGCTTGATGAAATAAATCTTTCTATTTTTCACCTTCTCATTATAAAATAGAAATCAAATACTGTCAATCAGAAATTTACCAATTGGCGACCTTTTTCCGTCCAAACGTGGATGTAGACCGCCGTGGTTTACGATACCCAACTTCTTTAAATGAATGACAATTTTTTCAGAGCCTTTAATTTATCATTTGCACCGAGCTTTGCCTTTTTTATCGCTGACTCCAGAATGCTTATGGATTGATTGTAGACTTCGCGATCCACAGGATAGGGATGACCATCCTTTCCCCCATGGGCAAAGGAATATCTCGCTGGGTCCCGGAATGATGGGGTCACTCCATAGATTAACTCACCGATCAGTGCCAGAGCACGTAGGGTCTTGGGTCCGATACCTTCAATCAATAAAAGATCTTCAAAATCTTTCGGGGCATACTCATAGGTCTTCAAAAGAATTTTATAAAAATATCGGGGGTCAATGTCAATTGCCAACACCGGGTGGCGGGCAGGCATCCTCAAAATCAACTCCGTTTCCTTTAAGATCTTCTCTGGCTTTTCTTTTGAAAGCAGTGTTATGGTTCTTCTTGATGCCTCGCTTTCCGCAGCGACCATATTCAGGCAGGGCTGGATGATATCACAGCAAACCGCCTTATGAGGTTCACAGACGAAAGAATTAAGGCACAAGGAGAGCCAGTGATAACGCCGGGCAGTCCCCTTTTTATTTCTAACCCTTGCTTTTTTCTGAGGAATGCAAGGAGGTGGATGTTTTTCGCCCTTGGGAATAGTGTTTATAATCGTGGAGAACAAACCGTCTTTCTGAGAGCTAACATCTACCTGGGAACGGCTGATTGACATACCCTGTTGAATCACTGCCCATTTTAAATTCTTAGTAAAAATTAGCATGTGGTGATAAAGATTGTAGCCATCCTGGACACAGGTATTATCAACCTTGGCGGACATCTTGGACGCGTATATTAAATTTTTCGGATCTTTGCCTAACTTCAAGCAAATCTTCTCAATCTCTTCCGGCGTTTTTCGTGAAGTTCCGCCTTTACCGCCGCAAAAAAATAAACCCAACTCAAAAGCAATATCCTTTGTCCCTTCTTTCATCGCCCCGCAAACCGTAGTCGTAACACCAGATGAATGCCAATCAAATCCCAAGACAGCTCCGAAGGCCTGAAACCAGTAGGGATCAGAAATGCGTTTTAAAAATTCTTCTGGTCCATATTCAATGACTATTGCCTCGATGATTGCTCTTGATAACCGGGCCATCTTCTCAAATAGCCATTTCGGTGCCCTACCATAATGCAATGGTAAATCAGCAATGCCGGTGCGCATGGTAATGCAATTGTAAAAAAAAATTATAAGTAAGTCAATAGAATTATGATGATTATTATGCAAAAGTGATATGGTGTGCACCTTTTTCTTCTGATCTGGTAGTAAAGTCAATATCATGCAGAATTTCTTTTACTTTTTCAAAATAGTCCTTTCTAACCATTAATCTTATTGGTTCGACAATTGTTTAGATTGTCTGAAAGTTTTCACGAATAAAATAGTGTTTCTATGGTGATTTCAGCCAAAATTAACTTTACAAACATAATTTTGCATGATTGAAACCGATCTGTGTTTCTTTATAATCAATTTCTCTTTGGTCTCGTCAATTATTTTTATCCGCTTTTTTAGGCAATTTATCAACTGAATCCACATTACAAATCTCTACAAATCTGATTATTCCTGGCTTGTATTCCGCTTTTTTCCATATCGGGAGAGAAAATAAATCACCTCCTCATCTCTGAAAATCTCTGTGCATCTTCAAACATTGTTATATTATTAAACATCACATAACCAATTTTTCCTTTAATTTTTTCTGCGAGCACTTTAAGCTCGTCGTCAGTAAATTTATGCTTGTAACCCTTGCCACCATGCAATCGATAATAAAAAATTCTACCGTAGGTAGTTTCTCTTACAAACGGGTCAACCACATCAACAAGGTTAAGCCTTTCACAAACTTTTTTAATCTCTGCAGACTGCCATTTGCCTCTTGGTTCCCAACCCAGGATAAAATTTTTTCTATCTATCTTACCAAAAAATTTTTCCATATTTTTTATATTCTCCTCTGTCGGTTGGAAACTTGGGGGTGACTGGAAGATGATAACTTTTGCTTTTAAAATTTCGGCATATTCTTTTAGTGACTCATAACAGTTAAAAACCGCTTTAGTGGGCTGAAAATTACCCAGTTCTTCTAATCTCAGATTCCCAATATGTTTTGCCCGCTTATAGGTGGGAGAATTTGCAGGGTGGGTGATAAACTGGAATGCTTTTAGGACAAATTCAAAACCTTCTGGTGCTTCGGCACGCCATTTTTCTAATGTCGCAGGATTGATAAAATCATAGAATGTTGACTGAACTTCAACAACCGAAAATTTTTTGTAGTATCTTTCTCGCGCCACTGGAAATCCGCAACAACCGATTTTAATCATTTTCTCTATTCTTTTTATTTTTTTGGGTCCTGCTGCCAGGTGCGTTTTTCATCGATCAAATGAATGACTTCATAGCCATGTTCTATCAGCTTTTGGGCGATGAACCGCCGATGGCACTTCCAGGGGAAAGTTTCTGCACAGATGATACAGACATTCTTATTGCTCACCATACTGAGAAGTTTTTTGAAACCCTCCTCAAATTCTTTTGTTTTCATGTAATTTTCATACCCTCCCTTCCGATAGCCTCCCAGTTCATTCCCAAAATGAAAATAATCTATCCCGTTCTTCATCAAAATCTGGGTGAGTCTCTCTTTTTTAAAGTCTTCAAACCGACTCGTTGGAAATCGCCGGACATCGACCACCACATCGATGTTTTTATTTTTTATCAATCGCAAAAACATTTTCCTATTCCGTGTGCCGGTTCCAAGGGTATAAATTGTCCGTCCCATCTAAATTATTATAATTATAAAACTCAGGTGGTCAAGATGTTATTTAAATATTTTCATAAACTTGCATACCACATTTAAATTTTTTTTCGTTAACTTTTTGTCTTCTAAAATTGTATAACGTCCGGGTCGGATTTTTTGGGCATATAAAACAATTTTTGGAAAATCTTTGGATTTAATCTTTAACCCTGCCAGGCTTAGGGGAAATTTAACCTTCTCTAATAACCTTTTTGCCGCTTTTAAATAAGGGTTCTTTTGGAGCGCCATGGTAAAGAGTGTTGCAATTCCGACCTGTTCACCATGAAGGGCATCACGCCCCGGGAATAAATAGTCCATTGCATGGCTGATCTTATGCTCACTCCCGCTTGCGGGCCTTGATGAACCAACAAGGCACATTGCCAGACCGCTTTTGAGCAGACCATCACAAAGTGCTTCAAGAAATTTCTGACTCTTAATATTTTTCGTTTTTAGTTTTAACAATTTCTTCGCACCGATTTCCGCCAGTCTCAGGATTTTATTATCGATTTTTTCTCTCTTTTTTCTTTTCGCCAGCCGACAATCAAATACGGCGGAAAGATTGGAGATCAGATCGCCTACTCCTGACCGCAGATGCCTTATTGGTGCTTTTTTTATTATGTTAAAATCTATGATTATTCCGTAAGGGGGATTGGTCAGATGGCTCACTGGTATTCCTTTTTTATTTAGGATCACTGAAACCGGTGAGGCAATGCCATCATTAGATAGAATTGTCGGTATACTTATAAATTTTATTCTGTTCTTTCCTGCAGCAATTTTTGCGACATCAAGAACCCGACCACCTCCGAAACCGATAACTAAATCAAATTTTTGGCTTTTAATCAGATTTGCCACCAATCTTACAGTCTCCTCATCGCTCTTTTTGATGAACTTGTTTGAAATCAAAACATTTTTTTCTTTTAATAATTTGACAATTCTTCTGCCGCCAATCTTAAATGTTTTTTCGTCACATAAAACAAGAATCTTTTTGAAACGAACATGCTGCTCTTGCAAGATTTCATAAATCCTGTCAATGATATTATGTCCCTGAATAATGAACTCTGGCACTTTTACAGATTTACGTTTATCATTCATCAATCTAATTTTCTTTGTCATTTTTTAAGATTACTGATATTTACCTTTAAGTCAATATGCTTCTGCTAATTTCAAAAAGATTATCCAACCACTTGACTTTTTTTTGGGGGGTATAATATTATTGTGTAATAAGGAGGAGTTATGAGAAATATTTGTTTCTTTCTTATTCTCATTCAAATTAGTAGGGCAGTGACGATTAGTATCCCTATTAATCCACCTGAGCTAGTGCTATTAAATCAAGAGCATAAAACTTACAATCTATCACACACTCCGATAGTTAACTCAAATTCCTTTTCACCTGTTGACTCCTCTGTTTACGCCTACTCTCTTTGGACACAAAGTCATGAATGTCTGGCATACAATGCTTTAGTCGGTAGTCTATTATTTGTTTGCCATGAATTTGGAACCGGCTTATATTTGAATGTTTCCCAAACAGATAACCTCTTTTCTTTTTCATTAACTGATATCGGCGTATACACAGGTCAATTTGGTGGGTTTATATATCCATCTGCCATTGCCTCAGGTTTTGATATTGCAGGTTCTGGACCTCATGTCTCTCTTTCTTGTGGTTATCTAACATATTCCAGAATGGTAGGAATATTTGAAACTGGTGGTCGGTGGTCTTCATATTGGGATCCACCGGTTGACCTCGGACCAGGAATAAATAAAGCCTGGTGGAATATCGGTAAGCAATTTCCGAATGGAAACATATTATTTATTGCGGTTACTATAGAAAACTATTCTGATGATAGAAAAATTATCTATCGCACCTATAATTGCAATCTCACGACCCAGCTGGCTGGTGGTTATATCAATCCTGATTATCGTAGATACTGGGGATTTGATATTAATAATGGTATTGCCTATGTCTTTTACTATGATACACTCTTGAATATCTACTACCGCACGACAACCGATGGCATAAACTGGTCATCAGAGCAGGTTTACAATATGGTCTGGCCCGAGCCCTTTGATTCCAATTTGGTCTTCTGGACCCAGGCCGTGGTTATGGACAATGGTGAGCCCAAATTGATATTTGATAATA
>JBDRWD010000012.1 GCA_039802205.1 candidate division WOR-3 bacterium | reverse complement strand
AGTTTTCGTGATTTCAAGAATGAGAGATATTTTTCGTTAAGGGCCGCTGGTTTAAAGGGTGTTGTTAAGATGGAGAAATTGATTTTAGTGACTGTAGTTGCTTATATGTTTGTGATTCTTTTTGGTGTTGTTAGTGAAGGAATAAAGGAGTTTGTTGATTTGGTTTCTATGGTTAAAAATGGGAAAAAGAAATTGTTAAGCAGTTTCCGATTGGGTTTAGAATTATTGGATAAGCTGGATTTATCCAAATACCCGTGGCTTTTTTGTTTCAAAAAGTTATGCCCAACCGAAGATTAAAAGTGAGGAGTACTCAGCTGAGTTATCTGAGTCCTCGCTGCTTTTTGTCAAATTATTTTTATGCGCTAAATTATTAGCGGTAGCCGCACCCTTCAGGGGGCGAAATATCCCAGGATTTAAAAACATTTATCCGCAGGCTAAAGCCCGCGCCTACCATTTTACCGGTTACCACCTCAAGTCGGCATTTTTTATTTACGCAATGCGAAAGCCTTGCCCTAAAAAGTACCCAACGCTAAATCATTGGTTACCCTTACAAATCTTGACCATGAGTTTCATCGTTCCTTCATGTGAGTTATTACCAACTTGACTTCTAATCCGAATTTAATTATAATCATCGGTGATGGATGTTGATAAACGCGCCGAAAATATTTTCTAAGGTGCATGACTTATTTCAACTCTGGGTAATTTGGAGATAAACAAGGAGTAATTATGGTGCAGGCGTCGGAATTAAGAATCGGCATGATAATAAAATTACATAATGAGATATACAAGGTTATTTCGGCCGAAATTAAAGCGGGTACTGCAAAATTTGGTTCGATTGTCCATGCGAAGTTGCGCAATCTCAGGACTCATAGTCTAACCGAGCAAAGATTTCATCCGGATGACAAGATTGAAGATGTTATCGTAGATGTGGTACCCATGGAATTTCTTTATCAGGATGGCAGGAATTTTTGTTTCATGCATCCTGAGACCTATGATCAGATTCTGATTGGGACTGAAAAATTGGGTGAATTTAGCAAATTTCTCACTCCAGGGGCGAAGCTAAAGGTTGAGTTCTACGAAGGAGAGCCGATAGATGTGATAATACCTAAAACCGTTGAGATTAAAGTGACATCAACCGGTGAAGGCTTAAAAGGCGAGTTTGATGCTGCATATAAATCGGCAATTCTGGAAAACGGGATGGAGATTATGGTGCCCCAGTTTATTAAATCTGGTGATATAATAAGAATTGATGTAGAAACCAAGAAATATCTGGACCGGGTCAAGAGTTGATTATGGGGGTAAGAATTTATAAGGAAGTCGATTTGAAAGAGCCGATAATGTTATGTGGCTGGCCAGGTATTGGGCGTATTGGCCTGATTGCCATTGATACACTACGCGAACAATTGCAGGCTGAAGAGCTAGGTGAGATTGAGCCGCAGGATTTTTTCTACCCCACCACTGTCACAATAGAAGATGGTGTCATCAAATCTTTGACGTTCCCCCGAAATAAATTCTATTTCAAAAAGACCGAGACTTGTGACCTATTATTTTTTATTGGCGATGAGCAGCCTTCTGAGACCCAGGGTGGTTATGCCCGTGGAGAGGTGGCTTATCAGATTGCCCGGATGGTGATTGAGACGGGTTTAAAATATGGGGTCAAAAGGATTTACACCTCCGGGGCAGCGGTTGCCCAAATTCATCACGCCTCACGACCCAGGGTCTGGGCAGTTCCAAATACAGAGACACTCATCCGTGAAATTAAGCAGTATGAAAATACCGTCTTGATGTCGGAAGTAGAAGGAAGGGGTGGTCAAGGTACGATAACCGGACTGAATGGTTTGACATTAGGAGTGGCAAGAATCTACGGGATAGCGGGGATATGTTTGATGGGCGAAATTCCCTATTACCTCCAATGGCTACCTATTCCTTGGCCTAAAGGTTCTAAGGCGGTCCTTGAGGTTTTGTCCAAAATGCTCCACTTGCGCCTTGACCTTTCGATATTAGAACCCCTGATTGAGCAGGTAGATAGGAGTGTGGACAGAATCCTCAATACTTTTTTGGATAGTTTACCCACAGAGGTGAAGGAAAAGATAACCGAAAGTTTTGAACAGTTAAAGGATAGTCAGATTCCCCGCACCCCGATAAGCGATGAGGAGATAAAATGGTTCCGGGAGCATAGCGATGAATTTTTCCGGGAATTTTTCCAAAAAGAATCAGGCAAGTGATTGGGTAAGGTGGATTAAAAAACCGGAATTAAATAAACCCGAGTTATTCATAATCTGGGAAAAAATTCCGGGGCGGATTGGTGAGGCAGCTTTTCGGGCAATCAATGAAAAGATTGGCCTTGATTGCATCGGTGAAATAATCCCGCAGATTTTTTACCCTTTAAATGGTGTGGATATTGAGAATGATGTTGCCTATATTCCACATAATAGATTTTACTATTCGCCGCAGTTAAATTTAGTAATATTCAAAGGTTATGAGCCCCAGGTGAATCATTATCGGTTTATTGAGGTCATCGTTGACTACCTTTGCCCGGAACTTTCTATCTCCGTATTATATACATTAAACGGTTTTGTAGCAAATATCAGTTATAATGTCACCCGAAAGCTATGGGCGGTTTATAATGAAAACAAAATGAAAGAGCAGATGAGCAATTATGGACTTTATAACTTAACTTACGAGGGGACGCCGGCAGTGAGCAGTTACCTCTTGTATGAGGCAAAGAAAAGGAATCTTTTGGGAATGAGTTTATGGTGTGAAATACCTTTTTATCTTGCACTTGTGGACGATTTTCAAATGCAAAGGGTGGTTTTACAATTTTTAAAAAATAAATTTGATTTGGATTTTAATCTTGTAGCAGTCGACCGGCTTTGTGAAGAACAGAAGGAAAAGATACTTAATCTAAGACTCAAGGATAAAAAGGTTGACCAGTATCTTTGGTCGATTGAAATGAATATTGCGCTGAGTCAGGAAGAAAGTCTTTATCTCACCAATAAAATACTTGAAGAACTCCGTTGACTTTTAGACCATAAATTTTAATGAGGTTTGATTCTCACACATAACGGAGGAGGGTTTTGTAACCCTTCATTTTAGGATGATCACTTTTTCCGCCACAGAGACTTCTTCGGTTTTAAGCACTATAAAGTAAATCCCATTACAGTGGGAATCAAAATTGGTTGCCACATAATGAGTGCCTGGCTTTTCTAACCCTTGATAAATTTTTTGCACCAGGGCTCCTTGGTGGTTGTAGAGTGACAGGTTAATTCTGCTATTTTTTTCTAATCGGTACTGAATAAAGCACCTATCAGTAAGCGGGTTTGGGATACATCTTAAATGATGATTTTGCAGAGTGGTCCTAATGTCATCAATGCCGCTGTATAATGTAATGTAAGAGCCATAGATATCCCGATCGCCATTTCGGTTTGTCTCCCAGAAAATCCATAAATAAGAAGGGTAGCCATTCACCATTGTGGTTACGGGTAGAATGTCTTCGGCTGGATTGATGTCTACAGGAATTGTGTCATAACCACCTGTCCAGTAACGACGGAGCGAGTAGATATCATAGGTTCCATTACGGTCAGAACTAAAGCCGATAAGCGGTGGTCCTGATTCACGAACCGTAAGCATATAATCAAGGGGATTGGGATCAATGTCATTTGAAGTATTATTCGTTATTCGATAGAAGACATTCAAACTATCACATCCGGTGCGGTAGAGTTCATAATTCCCGTCACGGTTGCTTTGCCATACTACCCAGACTCTTCGATACGGGTCAGGCCATTGTGGTGTCACAGCGATCTCAGGCATGATATCCTCGGCCGGATGAGGTGCAATCGCCTGAGGCGTCGTCCAGGCATTGTTTATATATTCGCTGTAATAAATATCCCCCTCTCTCACCCAGACGACAAAGGGGTGATTATGGCGATTGCTTATTTTAGGATCATAGTTAATTACAGAAGCATCATTGGTTACTGGGATAGGCGCCGACCACGAAGTGCCATCATAATAACAGGAATAGATATTGTTGGCTTTCTTCCATACCACCCAGACATTGGTGCCAACAACACAGACCGAGGGCGATGTATTGTTATACAAATCATTGGTCAAACGAGCTGGCGGTGTCCATGAATTGCCCAAACTGTAAGAGACATGAATCTGATAGTTTATTCCTGAGAAATTATTTTGCCAGACACACCAGAAACAATTTCTTAAGGTATCATAAGCCACACTCGGATTGATATCCCAGTATGAGCTATTTGATATACAAACTGTATCACTCCAATTATAACCAATAAACCTTGAGTATATCTCCCAACCGCCACCCCCTGTGAAAGCCTGCCAGACAAGGCAGGTGCGGCCTTCCCACAACTGTTCTCTACAGGTTTGGGGATTGCAGTCTTCAACACCAGGGATTCCAAAATTTATTGGTGCTGACCATTGGGATAAAATAAAATAAACAATCATTGATAATTTCATATTTCCTCCTGATTAAAATTTTATTCACTCTCACCAGATTGTCAAGGTATTGTTAGACTGAGTCATCTCCGCATTTTTATAGAATGTTTTAAGCACAAAGAAACCTATTGGCAAAATTTTAAAGGATAACCAATCATCCGGTTGTCGGGCAAGTTTTAGCTTGCAGATGTCTAAATCGCCCGATATTACGCGCCTTGAATGGTGCAGCTACCATTAATAATTCAGCACCTGTTTGTGAGTATAAAAATAATTTGACAGGATGTAGACAACTCAGATTATTCGAAATCTGGATCTTCGATATTTCTCTTGAAATTTCTTCAGGCTTGGGTATAATTGAAAGGTACAACAACCAAGGTAGTGCTAAAAAAATTGAAACCAGAAAGGAGGTCTGATGAATTTGCCATTCGGCGAGATAAAGAATAATCTACTAATAATGAAATTTTCAACCGCAGATTATTCTATAGCCTCGGTATTATCTGCAATAAGAATTCATCTTGATGTGATTGAAGAAATGGGAGTGGTATTCTTAGGTGCCCAGACCGAGGTCGTTGCGGGACCAACGCCGGTCTTTCAGCCTGTGCCAGTGATTGCTCAATTTGAATACACGGGCAAGGGTGATGCTAAACAGACTCTGGAAAAGGTATATAAACTCATCTGGCAGGGAATAGTAAATTCATTTCCAGATGAGACCTGCTGGTCCCAGGCTAAGCAGGCGTATTCAGATTTTATAGCAGCGCAGGCGGATTTATTGAGAGCAAGGATTGAGGCGACGAAAGAATAGCTACTTAAAATCTAAAAAAGCCTAAGCACTTAAAAATGATAGTCCTTTTTTGTTTACTAACCTTAACCGCCGAATTAAAATGGGTTGAAGTAGATGTTGCCCTTTGGCAGGATGGTCGGGCAGACTTTGTTTATAAAATTCGCTGGAATGTTATTTCCGGCTCAATGAGTGCATTCTATCTTCAGGGATTATCGGTCGAACCTTTTTTTGACTATCAGAATTCCTGTGCCCTTGATGAATACAACAATAAATATCCTATAGATATTAGAGACCTCGGTGGTGGAAAATATGATATCGTGCTCAGCAAAGGAAGGAGATATGGACCTGGTCAAATAACTTTTATTATACATTTTGGTGGTGACCTGGGAAGGAGCGGTAATCTTGCAGTAACCCAGAGTGAATTTGGTGAACTCGTTGTGTTCCACTGGGCACCACCCCAATGGGATGAACCAATGGAACATTATACGGTCAAAGTCTCTTATCCGATAGAAGTAAAAGGCAAACAGGTCAATCCTGAGGCATACGGATTTCGAACTGAAAAATTTATGAACGAGAGATATCTATTAGATTATTTTGGCCAAGATTATAATGGAAAACACTACTTTACAGTTCGAATTCATAAAGAGGATGTCGCATCCAAAGAAAAATTGTTGATTCAACAGTATATTCCAGCAAGTTATTTTAATACCGAGAGATTCGGCAGAATTGAGGTCAAACCTGAGCGTCGCAAAAAGTTTTTTATCCCTTATGAGTTAATCTATATGTTATTTTCAGTCATTCCTTACTTATTTTATTCCAACAAAAAGGCTCAGAAAATAAAAGGGCTTTACAGTGATGTTCAGAGTTTACAATGGCTCAGGATGGATTGGATGCCACCCAAAATTGAGGTAGCCACATTTAGAAAATCAGGCAAGGTGGCAAAACTTGATTTAATTGAAGCCACAATATTATTGGATTATCCAGTGAATAAAGTTTTTACCATTATCGCTGAAAAATTACAGAAAGAGGGAGTTTTACAAATTCTGAATTATAATCCGATAAAACTTTCAATTTTACAGCGTCCCCCAGGATTAAAATATTATGAGTCAATGTTTCTGGATGCAATAAGGAGTGATGGCACAATGGATGAAGCTGGATTGAAGGCGCTAATCATGCAGATAGTTGAGAATATTCAGGCAAAGGCATGGGATTGTGACATAGAGGCGACCAAGGCATACTATACCGAAAAGATTGGCTCACCCGAGGTGGAAGAACCGATTGATGAAGAGTATAAAGATATGTATTACTATTATTACCTGCGGAACCGACCATTTGACCGCAGGGGGCATTTTCAGCAGATGGAGGATGGGTTTGTAATTTATGGTGAACCGATAAAAGATTATTCAACATTTGTCCGCTCTGATGCTTGCCACAGTGCGTGTTATGTCCATACCGCCTGCCACGATGCCTGCCACTCTGCCTGTCATTCAGCCTGCCATTCCGCCTGTCACTCCGCCTGCCATAGTGCTTGCCATTCAGCATGTGTGAGTGGTGGAGCAAGATAAATGTTAAGATATTTTAATAGAAAAATTAAATTCCAGAATCTGTATGCCGATCATCCGACAAATTCTACATTTCCGAAATCAGAGGTAAAAGAAATAATCGATTTAGAATGGGTGGATGGGTTTATAAAAGAGATCAAGCCTTATATTTATGTGAGGGAGTTAGATAATCTTTTAATTTTGATTCCCAATCAGGTTTATAAATTAAATCAATCAGGAGTTGCGATTTTAAACTATCTTTTAAAAGGTAATTCGATAAAAAACCTTATTGAACTGACTGGTGATGATGATGAAAAGAGAAAAGATCTGTACTACTTTTTCTGCGATTTGCGGGCTATTGTTAGGGGGTGTCTGAAAGAAGGTGAGAAGAGAGAGAGTGTATCCTATTATGAATTTAAGAGTGATTTAAATGATTATCCAATCCTCTCTGAGATTGCTGTCACCTATCGGTGCAATCTCAATTGTGAATTCTGCTATGTGGGCCATAAAGATTATCCTGAACTAAAGACAGCAGATTTGAAAAAGATTATATTCAAGATATACAATGAAGCAAAAGTACCATCAGTCAGTTTTACTGGAGGTGAGCCTTTATTAAGGAAAGATATTGTATCTCTGGTAGAATATGCAAATAAGATTGGTTTGTGGACAAATTTAATAACGAATGGGACGATGCTTACAAAGGAACTCGTAAGATCTTTGAAAAAGGCGGGTTTGAAAAGTGCCCAGGTAAGTTTGGAAGGTCCGAATGGCGAAATACATGACAGGATTACCGGGGTAAAGAATTCTTTTGCGAAAACCATTGCCGGAATAAAATATCTTCTTGAAGAGCGAATCGCTGTCCATACAAATACCACGATCTCAAGACACAATATAAATCACCTTGAAGGGATATTGTTATTGATCAAATCCTTAGGTTTGAAGAGACTATCGATGAATCTTATGATTCCTTGTGGAAGCGCCGAGCGGAGAAGTGATTTATGGATATCATACTCAGAGGTTGGTCCGCACATCTTGAAGATTAAAAACCATGCCCAGAAAGAGAATATTCAATTTTTATGGTATTCACCAATTCCGGTATGCAAATTCAATCCTATTGCTCATGGATTGGGGAACAAATCCTGTGCGGCAATTACTGGATTATTGAGCATAGACCCGATGGGCAATATTCTGCCCTGTTCATCCTGGAGAGAACCAGTGGGTTCGTTATTAAAAAGCAGTTTTAAAGAAATCTGGCATTCACCAATGTTGAGTTATTTCAAGAATGCTGATTATGCACCAGCGGAGTGCCATAAATGTCCCGAATTTAGCATATGCAAAGGGGCATGCCCGTTATTCTGGAAGGTATTTTCTGTAGACACCATCTCCGGCGGCGATTTTCATAAAATTGAAAATTCATCAGACGGAAATGAACTCAGGTTACAGATGGTAAGTCGTTCCTCCCAACATTAGAAATGGATAACTATTATCTTCTGGGTAAAATCTCCCCAAAACTTAGAAATTTTCTTACTGTAGTCCTTTTCTTTGTGGGTTTTGTTCTACAATTGAGTTCACGAAATATCCTTGTCGGCCTGCCCTTTTTCATTTTCTGCCTGTTATTGAATTTGATTAGAAATTTTACAATCAAGCCAATCCGTGCCCAGAAATTAGAATGGAAAGAAGTCACACCGGAAAGGATCGAGCAGGTTTACAATCACTGCCAGCGTCTGAGCAATATTAGTGGTGGTGCTACTGGATGTGTGGTTTTTTTCCTCATTGTTTTCTTCTTAATATTTTTTGCTCCAGTTTTACTGGAGATCTTTAGTGAGATAGCCCATATCGGTGATTCATTCCCAATAATGGCCTTGATAGTTGATTCTTCAATTCTCTTTAGTGGTGTATTACTGAGCGGCAGGCGTTCGGTCTGGATTCCTAATAACCTTGATGTTAAAATACCAATAATCAGACGGATTCTCAAACATCCAGTTTTTTCCAAAGATCCAAATATAAAGATAATACCTTATCTTGAAATTGGTACCACAGAACAAGGTCAGTTCCCCAATGATACTCGAATTCTGATTAAATTCCTCGGAGCACCACCCGAATTTATCGGGGTGCAATTTCAGATCTCAATAAATGATGTACAGGGCAAAAAATATCCATATTGTTATTGCGTTATTATTGCCCGTAAATCCTTTGGGTTGTTCGGAAAATTTAAGCCCTTGGAATTGGCAAGAATAACCATGGAAACCGAGAGAAGTAGCGATGCGGATGTGATTATAATCCGCCAGACGACGACAAGAAACACAGGTTATTATACGGATAAATCTGCCCAGGATTATATCTTGAACAGTAGCATAGCTATTGCAAAGAGATTAATCTTAACTCATTTCCATAAGCAACTTGTTGGGATGTTGTCAGCTGACAATATGAGGTAAATGTCAAAGGAGAACAGATGAAAAAAATTTTTGTTAGTGTAGTGGCATGTATTGAAATAATCCAGGCTGTGCCCTACTGGGTAACCGAGGATTTTGAGCGGGCAGAGTTATGTCTGAAGGGCAAACCGGTTTTGCAAAAGGATGTAGAATCTTTGCGAGGTGATTGGCAGACCTGGAACTATCTACATGAGCTTGTTCAGACTGCGGGATTTGTTGCCGCAATGCAAGTTGCCGATTCCTCAAATCCGGAATTTGGTGGCGTGATTGAAGGCGAAGACCAACCAATGGTTGTGGAAACCGATAATACCCAGCAGGCAGTCTGGGTATGGACGAGATATTATGAGATAACTGGAGATACTACTTATTTTCTAAATATCCGTCGGGCATGGATATACATAATGAATCATCCGGCTTATTTAGAAGAGGGGACTGAAAGTGATTATTATCGGGTTTGGAACTGCGGTCTGGCACTATTTGGCGAAACAAAATATAGAAAGGTCTTCAACGATTCAAGTTATCTTTGGTATTCAGATTCCTGTGCCCGGTATATTTTGCGCCATCCACTTCCTTTTGATGTGTCGAACCAGTACTATCGTCGTTTACATCCAAAGGTAACAGCACTTGCTGCGGGAATGTTATACCAGTATGGAAAAGAAATGGCTAATCAAGTTTATCGCGATTCTGCGCTCGCCTATGGGCAAAGAGTAAGAATTTGGATTGAGCAGAATCCCAATATCAATCTCAATGACGAAATTTGGGCGATGTCCGGGGGAACCGCGGTCTGGGGATTGTGCCGGTCAATCTTTGATGCCGATACCGCGAGTGGACAATTTTGGTTGAGTGCTTTTTTACCGTATATGAAATATTATCAACCCACCGGAACATGGAACAATTCTTGGAATATTTGGTATGCAAATGCATATAATTTTTCCGGTCGCATTCTCCAGAATGGCACTTACCTTAATTACCATCATTCCCTTACCGATAGTATGTTGATACAGGATTATGATGATGATGGTGGCATTCCACCCACGCGCTCTTGGAATCAATATCAGGACCATTCCTGGGTTTCAAATTATATGGTATTTATGGGATTTGAAGGATTGATGGATTCAATAAAAAATTTTGATGCTGGTCTCAGATATAACTTTGCACGTGGCACGAGGGATTTCTTTTTGATGGGTGATTCATTAAGGATATTTGTGATTGCAGGCAATTATGGTTTTAGGCCAATTGTGGGCGTAAATATCGCTATTAATGGGCCAAATTATTTTGCTGATACAGTCTTGGATTTTCCTATTGGTGAAGAAGATACCGTCTGGTTTCCCGAAATCTGGATTCCAAATGATACCGGCAATTTTACTTTCACGGGTGTGTCCAACCATCCTTCAGACCAGCGGTTCAGTAATGATACGATTTTTAATTCTATTTTTGTACGGCCCCTGAGGAATGTATCTGGAACAATCCGGGATACAATTTTAAATCAGGGCATTGTTGCTAAGGTATTTTTCCAGTTTATTGATGATACACTTGGTGTGTTCTTTGATAGCGCCAATACAGATTCTCAAACTGGAAACTTCCATGTGCATCTGATTGATTCAATTTATAATGTGAATGTATTTACTGAAATACCCTATCCCGATCTCAACCGGCGGCCCGTCTATGTGACACCCGATTCTTTTTCCAATCTTGATTTCTATGCATCATCCGCTGACTTACTGATAATCAATCGTGATACCCTGGGAAGATATTCGGAATATTATGCAAAACCGCTTGATTCTCTAAATATAACATACAAAATCTGGAAACCCGAAGAACAGGGGATTTTTCCAATCAGTCGGATTAACGAGTTTCGGAATAATGTCATAATCTGGTTTACGGGGAGGAGTCGGGTAAACAATGTGACACCTTCCGAGCAGGAAAGTCTCATTGTTTTTCTTAATGGTGGTGGCAAACTTTTGATTTCTGGGCAGAATGTCGGCGAAGAAATTTCTCAAACCATATTTTTTCGAAACTATCTCCATGCCCGCCTGCTGAATGATTCCATAAATGCGATAAGATGTTATCCCGATTTGACCGATTCGCTCGGCAGAAGATTAGGAAAGTTCCAGACCACCGGTTCCGGTGGGGCGCAAAACCAGTATTCGCGGGATTTGATTTCTGCTGACAGCCTCGCCCACGAATTTCTGTTTTATGATTCGCTCCAAACAAATTGTGCAGGTATATGGTTTAATAATCCTTTTCCTTCCCACCAGATAATTTATCTTGGTTTTGGTCTTGAGGCAGTTACCAAGATGCCTTGGTCCGGTTATGTTTCGAGAAAATATTTACTCCAGCAATTTCTAAGTTGGTTTGGGCTAACTGGCATTGAGGAAAATTTTGTGCGAAATCCAAAGATGAATGATTTTGATGTCTTTCCGAACCCATGCCGAAAAAATTTGATAATCAAATGGCGCTTGAATATTCCGCTAAGGGAGAGGAGATTAAGCTTGAAGATATTTGATGTGACAGGCAGGTTAATTAAAGAAGTTATCCCGGCTCTGCACGACAATCCCTTAGAAATCTTTACTTGGGATTTAACCGATGAGAATAGAGATTTAGTTCCTGCTGGGGTTTATTTCATTCAATTAATGGGTACTAATTTCATAAGGAATGAGAAGATTGTGGTAATAAGATGATTTGTATTAGACCTTTTTTATATCAATTAAATTTATCGCTTTAATCAAGTCTGCATAAAAATAAAAAGAACCGAAAACAATAAGTACCGATTTGTAATCCATATTTGCTAATGCATACTCCAGGGCGTTTCTCATTGAACTGGCGATGATCAGGTTATTGGAATGGCTTTTTGCCTTTTTGAAAATCTCTAATGGGTCCAGCGCTCTTGGATTATTGGCTTTGATGAGCAGAACTTTTTGTGCTAAAGGAAAGATGTTCTTTACCGCATAATTTATATCTTTGTCTTTACTACAACCAAATATGATATACATTTTATTTACATCTTCAGGCAAGACCTTTAAATTATCCCGCAGTGCTTTAAATGAATCTTCATTATGCGCAACATCATAGATTATCAATGGTTTCTCTGATACAATTTCAAACCTACCCGAAAGTTTTGCTTTTTTTATTCCCGTTTTAATATTGGAGATTTTGATTTTAAATCCCCTCTTTTTCAATTCATAAAGAACTGCCAGTGCAATCTGGAGGTTTTCAATCTGATGTCTGCCAGTGAGCGGTAAAAAGATCCCAAACTTTCCTAGCGCACCGTTAACGATCAATTTACTTCCCTTGATTGAGATATTCCTAATTATTATTTTATGCAAATCATCGGCAAAGATAAGCTGGTATTTTCTTTCCCGGGCGGCCTTTTGTAAAACTCTGTTGACCGAAGGTCGTTGATGAATAGTGATACAAACACTTTCTTTTTCTTCTGCCCTCAAAGGATTCAACTTTTTTGGAATGATCCCAGCTTTTTCATGGGCAATCTCAGAAAGTTTATTGCCCAGCAAATTCATATGGTCGCAACCAATTCTGGTAATCACCGGAATATGAGAATTGAAGACATTTGTTGCATCCAGCCTGCCACCAAGTCCGACTTCTAAAACGGCAAAGTCAACTTTTTTTTCAACAAAATGCATAAAAGCAGTTGTCGCAAGGACCTCAAAAAAAGTCCGTGCACCAATACGGGTTTTGAAATTGATGTGTGGTTTTATTATCCTGATATATTTTGCAATTTCTTTTTCGGTGATTTCCTGATCATTAATTTTTATCCTTTCGGTAATTCTCGTTAAATGGGGTGAGGTAAAGAGCCCTACTTTATAACCATTGGCAATCAAACAGGAGTTAATCATTGTGGCGGTCGAGCCCTTTCCTTTCGTCCCAGCAATCAATATCACATTTTTCAACTTTTCCTGGGGTGAGCCAAGTTTTTTTAGAAATTCCTTGAATGCCTCAAGGTCATATTTATAACCAGGTATTTTCTCATAATTCACTAAAGAGTTTAAAAATGCTTCTACCTTCATTGCTGGTATTTTAATTAAAAATAAGATTGTGTCAATAAAAATGAATTGACAACCCATCATTTTTTATTATAATCCGGTATGGTAAAGAAAAAAGAGGATTCCAGCGCCGATTACAAAAAAATTATTGAGGCACTGGCGAGGGCGGGAGATGGTGATTTAACCACCGAAATTGATCTATCTTCAAATGACCCAAATTTAAATACAATTGCCCGGGAATTTAATAAAATGGTTAATAAACTGAAATCAGCATTTAATGAACTGAGAGAATCAAATCGGCAGTTGGATGCAAAAGTAAAAAGATTAGAGCGAATTTTTGATAATAGCGAAGATATCATCGTTTTTATCAATAAATATGGGACGATTGTTGATATCAATAAGAGCGTTAAACAGATTTTAGGTTATGACCCCGATGATTTAAAGGGTAAACACTTTGCCAAGGCCGGAGTGATTTTGGCTGAGGAAGTGTCTGCTCTTCTGGAAGCCTTTAAAAACGCCTTGAAAAAAGAGGTCGTTAGAAATCCCATAGGTCTCACCGTTGTGACAAAAGAGGGTAATAAGTTAAACATGGAGGCAAATGCCAGTTTGTTGAAAAATGAAGATGAAATTGAAGGAATGGTGGTGGTATTAAGGAATGTGACAAGGCATATTCAAAAGGATATCAGACTGCAAGAGGAAAAGGAAAAATTGCGCTCTATTTTGTCTTCCATTGAAGATTTGGTTTTAATCGTGGACAAAGATTCACGGCTGGTTGAATATTACGAATCATCTGCCCATCCCGAGAGTTTTGCATTTGTCCCGCTCAAACAATATCTCGGTAAACCGGTGAAAACACTTTTTCCGAAATCCATCGCCTTAGAGATGGAGAAAGCAATAAATTACTGTATGAAAAAGAAAGAATTTCAAGAGATTGATTATCCTTTATCCAGTGGAAAAAAAGTCATCTGGTTTAGCACCCGCATTACACCCCTCCAGAATCCCGCAAGTGAGGTAACTGGTGCGGCGATACTTATTCGCGATATTACTCCCCAGGTGGAAATGGAGAAAATTCTGGAACAGACCGAAGAGAAATACCGCAAGGTATTTGAACAATCACCTCAGGGTCTGCTCATTCTGGACGCTGAAGGTCGGATTGTGGATGTAAATAAAAAAATGTGTGAGTGGCTTGGCTATAAACGGAATGAGATGATCGGGAAGGACCACATAATGTATCCTTTCCTTACCAAATCCGGAAAGATAATGGCAGTGAGAAAATTTATTCAGCGCCTGGCGGGAAAGATTGTGCCGCCCTATGAACTTGAGTTTGTTGCTAAGGACGGCACGGTCTATATTGGTGAGGTCGATGCCCGGACCATTAAAGATGAAGACGGCAATATCACAATGGTGGTGGTGATGGTCACCGATGTGACCCGCCGCAGATGACTCTAACCGATGGGTTTCATCTTCAAAGCAATATCGATCGCAGGGGCAGAGTGGGTTAAAGCACCGATTGAGATATAATCGATATCAAGATCGGCGTAATTTGAAATATTATCAAGATTAACACCGCCACTTACCTCTATTTCAACTTCCGGATGAGAACTTCGGATGAATTTAACCGCCTCCTTAATCTGCTCGGGACTCATGTTATCAAGCATTACCCGATTGACACTTAATGCCAGCGCCTCTTTCAATTCCTCTAAGGTTTTAACTTCTACTTCAATAAAAATCCTTTTCTTCTTGCTATTTTGTCGAACTGCATTGACTGCATTGGTGATGCTTCCCGCAATCTGTATATGGTTGTCTTTTATCAAAACCATGTCATATAGACCGAAGCGATGATTGTAACCCCCACCGGTTTTGACCGCATATTTTTCAATCAACCGTAAACCCGGGGTGGTTTTCCGGGTGTCCATTATTTTAATCCGATTCCCCACCTGTCGCACGAATTTCCGAGTGAGGGTGGCGATGCCGCTCAGTCGTTGCAAAAAGTTTAATGCAGTTCGTTCAGCCTTCAGACAACTACCCGCTGGTCCAATTATGGTTGCGATCGTCATCCCGGGATTGAACTCCACACCGTCTTCCATCTTGGGTTCAAATTTGATATTTTTATCTACCTCCTCAAATACAATCCGGGCGATATTGATACCGCATAATACACCATCTTCTTTGGGAAAGATTATTCCTAAGGTCTGGGCATCTGGGGGTACGATAGCATCTGTGGTTATATCCCCAGGACCTAAATCCTCCTTTAATGCTAATTTCACAATCCTTCTTACTTTATTTTCAAAATTTTTAATGGTGCCTCCTTGGTTGTACATTTTTTTCTCAAATTTATTTGGGAAAGTTTATTTTTTTGAATAACTCTTTGTGGCGGTTGCGCTGTTTCCTTTCGTTCATCTCCATTCTTTTTTTGATCGCTTTTATCTTATCTCGCAATTGCGCAGCCCTTTCAAATTCCATTAGCGCCACCGCGTCTGCCATCTCTTTGTATAACCTTTCAATTTCTTCAAAGGAATCGGTTTCTTTTTTATCTTCGGCTGATAGCCTGTCCGCAACCGAAGTGGCTTTAAGAATTTCCTCTTTGGTTTTAACGATACTACGTGGGGTGATATTATGGAGGCGATTATACTCAAGTTGTTTATTCCGCCGCCGTTCCATCTCGGCCAAGGCACGTTTCATAGAATCGGTAATTTCATCGGCATAGAGGATCACCTCACTCCGCACATTTCGCGCTGCCCGACCCGCAGTCTGAATCAACGATCTTTCGCTTCGTAAAAATCCTTCCCGGTCAGCATCCAGGATTGCTACTAATGCCACTTCGGGCAAATCCAATCCCTCTCTTAAGAGATTAATGCCGACCAGGACGTCAAATTCACCAAGTCGCAAGCCCCGGAGAATTTCTACCCGTTGTATTGCATCGATCTCAGAATGCATGTAACGCACGCGGATGCCGAGTTCGTTTAAATACTGAGCAAGTTCTTCAGCCATTCGTTTGGTTAGGGTGGTAACCAGAATTCGTTCATTACTGGCGACCCTTTTTTGAATTTCGTTTATCAGATCGTCGACCTGATTCTGGGCGGGTTTTACTACTACCTTGGGATCAACAATTCCGGTGGGACGGACGATCTGTTCAACAATCCGGTTATTTGATTTTTTAATCTCCCAATCCGCTGGGGTCGCTGAGACACAGATTGCCTGATTGATTAATGATTCAAATTCGTCAAATTTTAAAGGCCGGTTTTCCAGTGCTGATGGAAGTCGAAAGCCGTATTCCACCAGGGTTAATTTTCTTGAATGGTCGCCTTCATACATTCCTTGAATCTGGGGGATCGTCACATGTGACTCATCGATCACCATCAAAAAGTCTTTCGGAAAGTAATCGATTAAACAGAAAGGTCTTTCACCCGGTTTTCGACCGGATAGATGCATGGAATAATTTTCAATGCCCGGACAGTAACCGAGTTCTAAAAGCATTTCACAATCAAATAATGTCCGCTGCAAGAGACGTTGTGCTTCAAGGAGTTTACCATGTCTTTCAAATTCCGCGACCCTTTGTTCCAGTTCAATCTTGATATTTTTTACTGCTTCTTCGATGCGCGGACGGGTGGTGATGAAATGCTTGGCGGGAAATATGACGACTTCATCAAGTTCTTGCAGGATATGACCAGTCAGAGGATCAAAAACTTTTATTCTGTCGATAAAATCGTCAAAAAATTCCACCCTGATGGCATTCTTTTCATCGGCGGGGAAGATATCCACGATGTCACCGCGCACCCGAAATGTACCCGGCGTGAATTGGATATCATTTCTTTGATATTGAATCCCGACGAGTTGAGTCATCAATGATTCTCTCCCTTTTTCAACACCTTTTTTCAAAAGCACAACCAGTTCCTTTATTTCATCCGGAGAGCCAATGTTATAGATACAAGAGACTGAAGCGACAATTATCACATCACGCCGGGTCAAAAGGGCAGAGGTAGCTTTTAAGCGTAGGCGTTCGATCTCTTCGTTGATTGAGGCATCCTTAGCAATATAAAGGTCATGTTCAGGAACATAGGCTTCGGGCTGATAATAATCGTAATAAGAGATAAAATACTCCACCGCGTTTTCGGGAAAGAATGATTTAAATTCACTATATAATTGGGCGGCTAGGGACTTATTATGGGAAATGACCAAAGTCGGTTTCTGGACCTGTTCAATCACATTGGCAATCGTAAATGTTTTGCCTGAGCCTGTAACGCCGAGCAGGGTTTGAAATTTGTAGCCTGCCCGAATTCCTTCCACCAGTTTTCTTATCGCCTCGGGCTGGTCACCGGCCGGTTTAAAATTGGCGACGAGTTTAAATTTCACGTTTCAGGATTTTAAAGGATTTAGCTGGTAGCGATAATCTTAACTGCTGGGTTGTGATGATGAATCTTTCGCCGGTCATTAGATTTGTATATGTTCCGTTCCACACCGGTAATGTTGTATAACTCGGATTTTCACCACAATTGAAGGCGACAATTGTGCCACCCCGGTCATAAGCATAAACCCGATTGATATCATTGACATAGAGGGGATAGAAGAATTTTCCCGTCAGAAATGGATTTTCTTGGCGGATTTTTATCAGTTTTTTTATTTCTTCCAATAAGGCACGATTCTGCTTATCAATGGACCAGGGGAAACTTCCCATATTCAAAAATCTGCCTTCCTTCATTCCCACTTCATCACCATAGGTCAAAATCGGTGAACCAACGATGGTGAAGATAAAAGCATAGATTAATAGCAAATCTGCATTGTCAACAAGACTGGCAATCCTTTTGTTAAGAGTGCTCAGGTCAATCAGACTGGTCAGATTGACTTGGGAGAGATTAAAAAATAATGTCCGCCGCAACTCTTGGTCAAATTCACTGGTGTTAATTTTTTTCAGGGCAAAATAATTAATTATTAGTTCAGCAATCTTTTTATTCGTTGTGCCGTCAAATCCATTTATGCCGAAGTTTTCGGAAGAGCCGAGTATCAACAGATTAGAGTATTTCTTTTTTAAGGCATTTTTCAAAAGCCGGACAAATTCAGGGTCAATGGTTGGGTCTTCGCCTAGATAAACACCATCGAACCCGAAATGCAGCCAGTAATCAAGATAGCCGATCAAAAATGCCTGGACTGATGGGTCTTTTAAGTTTAATTTGGGGAAACGGGCATCATTTGCCCAGCAATCATAATTAGGGGGGTTGGTTTTGATGGGTAGGGAATGAATGTTGAACCAGTTATAATATTTTGAATTGGCACCGTTCTTTATCACATCTAAAAATCCCCCAAAATTAGAACCGGTGTGTGTAACGATAAATTTCAAAACAATAAATTTTTTCCGGAGATGGACTTCATTTATCAGTTGTTTTAGTTCTACTGTGTCCCCGAAACTTCCATCAATACTGGCGAAATCCCGGGTGTCATATTTATGGTTAGAATTTGCAGCGAGTATCGGTTGCAGTAATAAAATGTCAACATTTAGCGAATCAAGATAGGGTAATTTTTCTATAAGTCCCGCGATATCACCTCCATAATAGTATTCGCGATCCGGAGGTTTATTCCATTCTACCGTCGGTGCAGGGTCATTGGCTTTGTTTCCATTATAGAAACCATCAAGGAATAAACTATAATACACCCTGCCGCATGCCCAATTAGGCACCGTAAATGGTGGTTGGGAACATTTGAATGTGCCGGTGGGTGGCAACATTAAAGAATCGCTTTTGTCTCTTATTAATATTTGGTAATTGAATGTTGTATCAAAAACACCGATGTCCGCAACGAAATAATCAGATTTACTATCCTGGAAACCGAGATTCATTTTTAGGCGTTTATTTTTTCCATATAACACATAGGCTTCAACGATGGTTCCTTTATTTGCCTTCAACCTGATCTCGCCAGCTGCAGGATTGAGATAGAAAATGTTTTCAGGATTGTGGTATAAGAGATCAGGACTTATCCCGCGCGCAATGGAAAATGTCAGCAATATTATACCACCATAATATTTCATACATCAAATTTTATACACGACCAAAGAATTGTCAATAGGCAACTAAATCACTCCCTTTAGACTTAAATCTTTATTGCTTCCTTGACATTGTAATTTTTTTGATTATCATAACAATATGAAAGACGAACGTGGATTTCTTCGGAAAAAAACAATTGGAGTATTATATGGTGGTTGGTCCTCGGAACGGGAAATCTCCATTGGTTCGGGAACCACAGTGATTGAGTCATTAAAAAAACAGGGATTTAATGTAAAAGGGATAGATGTTGATCGGGATTTTATCAAAAAATTACGGGATATTGATATTGCTTTTATTGCCCTCCACGGTAAGCCAGGGGAGGATGGAACTGTTCAGGGAATTTTGGAGTTTTTAGGTATTCCTTATACCGGCTCCGGGATCATTGGTTCCGCAATCGGAATGGATAAGATCATTTCTAAATATATTTTCCAATCGCGCGGAATCCCCACGCCCGAATATTTTTATGAGAAGGATATTGATGTTGATAAGGTTATTGAAAAACTTGGGTTGCCAGTGGTCATCAAACCTCGTGCTGAAGGTTCGAGTGTGGGGGTATTCATCGTGGAGACCCGGGAAGAACTCATTAAAAAGATAAAATTTGTTACCCGGAAACATCCAGATATCTTCTTTGAAAGATATTTGGGAGGTAAGATTGCCACCTGTGGTATTTTAAATGAAGTCCCCCTTCCGGTCCTTGAAATCGTTCCCAAAAAGCGAAAATTTTATGACTATAAATCCAAATATACCAAAGGGATGACAGAATATATTATTCCCGCGCAAATTCCGGAAGACAAATATAAACTGACCCAGAGTCTGGCATTGATGGCTCATCAGGCGATTGGGGCATACGGGTTTTCTCGGGTGGATTTTGTTTTCGATACAGAGTATAATCCTTATGTCCTGGAGGTGAACACCATTCCGGGATTGCTGCCAGAGTCTAACCTTCCTCTGGAGGCAAGGGCAATCGGTTTGAGTTATGATGAGCTCATTTTTGAAATCTTAAAGACTGCCCTGATTAGATTGAAAGAAAAATAGATTTATTACCACCATGAGGATATTGATCCTCGCCGTTCCTATCGGTGCAGGTCATTTCAAAGCGGCGACAGCGATAAAACAGGGAATAGAAAGGTTATCACCTGGAGTTCAAATTAAATTGGAAAATTGTTTTGATTGGGTTTTACCAATATATGGACTTGCCTATAAAAACATCTACGAATTTTGTCAAAAAAATGCGATCTGGGCTCTGAGAATATTTTATCAGGGCATGGGGGTAAAGAAAGGCGGAGATAAGAAGCTTTATTTCTTTCATAGAATAACTGCACACCGATTTCCGGATTTACTTAAGGAGTATCGTCCAGATTATGTATTATGCACACATTTCTCCCCGGCTTATTATTCGGCGTTATATAAATGTGATTTCCGATATCGAATGGGTGTGGTGATTACCGATTATTATATCCATCCCCACTGGGTGAACAATGAGATAGATGATTATTTTATTCCGAACGAAGATTTGAGCGAACAACTCTTGAGTTATGGTGTAGAAGGTAAAATATATCCATTCGGTATTCCCGTGAATCTTGATCTGGAAGGAGCGATTGATAAAGAGGCTGCCCATAAGCGGTTTGGCATTTTGCCCGAACGGACTTCGGTGGTGGTGATGGGTAGCAAGGTTTTTGGGGGTGAATGGTTTGAGATTGTGCAGGAGATAATCGATTTTGATTATGACTTATTTGTGCTCTGCGGGGAAAATAAAGAAGCAATGAATAAGATAAAAGGTTTACAGGGAAAGGCAAATTTAAAAGTCTATGGAATGGTTGAGCGCATTCAGGAGTTGATCGCGGTATGTGATATTCTGATCACCAAAGCGGGCGGGATAACGACAACAGAAGCCACACTTGCCGGACCCTGTTTGCTTTTTGCCAACTCCATACCAGGTTTGGAAGACAAGAACGAAGAATTTTTCGTCCGCCACGAGGCGGGTCTTAAATTAACTAAAGAAAATGCGAAGAAGGTTATGGCAGATCTTCTTGCCCATCCTGAGAAGATGGCAATGATGAGAAAGAATTTATTGAAACTTGCCAAAAGGAATGCCGCATTGAATATTGCCAGGATAATTTTAAAGAATAGTTTGAATTCAGAATATGACTCAACAAGAGTTTGAAAAAGTGGTTAGGGAGGCATTAGCGAAATTGCCTCGGATCCTCCGGGAGAGACTGATAAATGTGGAGATTGTGATTGAAGACAAACCAGTAATTCAGAAGAACATATTAGGTCTTTATCAGGGCATTCCTTTGAGACAAAGAGGTTTCTGGTATGGTAATGTGCTACCTGATAAGATTACTCTTTTTAAGCAGAATATTGAACGATTAGCATCCGATGATGAGAAAGCCCGTCGCTTGATTTTTGAAGTCCTCCTTCACGAAATTGGTCATTATTTTGGATTTGATGATGAAGATTTAAGAAGGATTGCTTCTGAACCAGCAGTCGAATCCTGAGCATAAAAATTTAAGAACTTTTTATGATTTTTGTTGGGGTTATAATATAATCCACCCGGGTATCAAATTCGTTGTGGGGAACTTGTTCAACAATTTGTAATTCATGAATCGTCGTTGCCACTGGAATTCTGCCGAACTTCTCAAGGTGCATTGAAATCTCCCTATCTCCATAACCACCACCCTTACCTAATCTCCAACCCTCTTTATCAACCGCAACACACCCGGTGATGATCAAATCGGGTTTTATGAGTTCTTTTATTTTAATTCCATACTTGAATGCACCGGCAATCGTGGCCGCCTCTGCTTCATTACCTTTGACCTTTTGTGGCTCAATCTTCAAAAAACCTTCTTTTAGTTTTGGCGTCGCCATTATCAGAGTTTTACCCTGTTTAAGACACAATTCTCTAACTGGCTTCTGGGCATAATCAGGGTTGGTAAAGATTATCCTTGCATCTTTCCATTCTTGTAGTGTGGTAAGCAGATATGCTGCCTTTTCCGAGCCTTTAAAATTGGGAATTCGGTCTTTTAATGGTAGCGGAAACCTCGCAACCTTTTTCTCCTCCAGCAAACGCCATATCTCTTCCCGCAATCTTTGTTTTTCTTGTTCCATATTCAATTTTAATCACCAAAAGTGTCCTGTCAATTTATTAAACGCTAATCCTTATCCATCCTCTATTTTCATATCCGCTTTTCGCAGTCTCCCTGTTTCAAATTTTCCAACCGAAATTTTTATTTCTTTGTTTCTTAAGAAACAAAGAAATTGACTTGTAGCGAATTTATATAGTTGAAATGGATTTTTTATTGAGATTATTAAAGGCATTAGCAAATGAAACAAGGATTGAAATCGTCCAATTACTTATTAAGAGCAGGCAACTATCACTGAATGAAATTGCAACAGAAATAAATAGACCTTACAAGACCGTGGCAGGTCATCTCAAAACTCTTGAGAAAGCAGGACTTTTGAAATCCCAGCGATTTAAAGGTGAAACGCTTTATTCTCTTAATAATTCGGTCAACCTTGAATACAACCGGCTATTGATTGGACTCATTAAGAAAAGAATGCAACATAAATAACTTTCTTTGTTTCTTAAGAAACAAAGAAAATATTGTAGTAGCCATCTGGCGATTTTAGAATCTCAAAATTGTGGAATTTTAACGAATGCTTGTTATTTCTTCCCCTTTCTCATTCTCAATACTTCTGCTATTGCTTTGTCTATCGGGTCAATAAACTGGGCAAGGTTGTCAAAGATTTTGACTATTTCTTCAACTAATTGACCGTCTTTGATGATTTGAATCCATTCTCCAGCTTTATGAGGATAATAGAAAACCAAACCTCTATTTTCATCATAGTGCCAATTGGTCTTCAACTCTTTAACAATTGTTGAGAGTTTTGACATTAATAAATTTTTTTTCTCATCCTTTAATCCTTCTCCAGTCCAAATACCCGCAGTTGGTAGTTCTTCCGTATCTCCCAGCATATTGTTAAGCGTTATGTTTTCAACATATAAATAAACACTATGCCATTTTTTATTTCCATATTGCCATTGTTTATTAAAGATATGGATGGCGCGTGGCTCTCCTACCTCTGGATAAATCTGTTCACTAAAATTTCCACTCCGCCACCATTCTTTCTCTTTAAGAGAATCTATTATCTCTGGTATTGTTTTGGCTATTCTACTTTTAAATTTTTGCACTTCTTCTTGTAAATTTGCTATATCCTCCCAATGGTCAAGAAGATATACTTCTATTTCGTTCGATTTCCGCATTCTTTACCTCCTCTTTTTCTCTTTTTGCCTTTATTATATTTTTCTCTATACATTCAAGATATTGCCAAGCCATCCATTTTGCCTTTTCGGCTTGAGCTTGGTTGATAAAATCTTTTAGACATTCTGCTACTGTATCCCAGCCTAGCCATTTAAAGACAGTTCCTGCAAAAAATTCTGCACCAGGGTCTTCGGGCGAAAGAAGAAAACCATGCCTGTTTTCATTGGGTATCTCCATAAACTCTGCTTCTTTAATAAGGTCCCTATTTTCTTTATCTATCTGTGATTTATCTGGCATACTTCCAACTTTATTCTCAATATGGATTATAAATTTTCTACCGCATCCTCTTTTATGTGTAATTTCAATATCTATTCGTGATTCAGCGTGTTGCACCTCTAGTTGCACCCTATAATTATCATCTTGGGCGTAATCCGGTGGTAGATTCAGTTTTTTTAAGAAAATCTCAAAAAATAATTTACCCTGTGCGTGTGTTGCAAGTGGATCTAAAAGATAAGCAATAAATCTACTATGCCGTAATTCATCGTAGGTAAAATCAAGAATATCAAGGATATTTATATCATCTGCGGTTGCCCTTTGTTTTTCTCTAAGTTTCTTAAGGGCTTTATTGTAACCATCAAGAAGATTTTCAAATTTTTCAATTGTGGTAGTTACATATGCATCATTTTTATTCTTAAATTCAGTGAGAAAGGCAACAAATCTATTAAATAAAGCCGTTTTTTGTCATCCGGTATTGTGCAAAAAAATTTTCCATTTTATTTTTATATGATAAAAGATAGTTTTCTTTGGTCTTTTTATATCCATCCATCAAATGCACAATACGTTCTTTATTCAACTTTCCACTTCGCATGATAAAAGATTATATTAAAAACGAAAAAAGTCAAGTGCAATAGAGAGTTTTCTTTACTGATTTAAGTTCAGCAACATTAAGATACAGTATACAGGTTAACTATTTCCTCAATGCCTCTTCAATGGTTTTTTGTTCTTCTTTGGTAATCTGGTATAGGTCATAAAAGATTGAGTCAATCTTGGTTAATTTTTCAAACGGCATATTTTAATTTAATTTAAAATTGTAATAAAGTCAAGCGAACCAGTTTTCCCCATCTTGACTTTTCTTTTGTTTTCAATATTCTATATGAGTGATTGAGGTTAAAGAATGGCGTGTGGAAAGGGAGCGGATGGTCAAAGAGCAAATCATTGGAAGAGGTGTCAAGGATGAACGGGTTATTGATGCAATGCTCCGTGTCCCACGCCATCTATTTGTCGATAAAACTTATTATCATCAGGCATATAATGATTATCCACTGCCAATCGGTGAGGGTCAGACGATAAGTCAGCCCTACATGGTGGCGGTGATGACGGAGCTGTTGGAATTGAAAGGGAGTGAATCGGTGTTAGAGGTCGGAACTGGTTCAGGCTATCAAACGGCGATACTGGCTTTGCTCTGTGCCCGGGTTTTTACCATTGAGCGGATTCCGGAATTGAGTTTTCGAGCAAGAAAAGTTCTCAATGATCTTGGCTTTAACAATATAAATTTTTTAATCGGCGATGGGAGTGTTGGCTGGCCAGACTATGCACCATATGACGGCATTATCGTTACCGCTGGTGCGCCAGATGTTCCTAAATCACTGATCGACCAGTTGGCGGATAAAGGCCGGTTGGTGATTCCAATCGGTGGTGAATATTTCCAAACCTTGAATGTAATAAAAAAACATAAAGGGGTGATAACGAGAAAGGAACTTTTTGAGTGCACCTTCGTGCCGCTTGTAGGAAAAGAAGGATGGGAAGATAGAGAAAAAGTTTGATGGTTCTAACTGTTCTTTGGAATTTTGGTATCTGTGACTTTTTAGCATTTATTTAACCGGGGTGTGGCGCAGTGGTTTAGCGCGCATGGTTCGGGACCATGAGGTCGTGGGTTCAAATCCCACCGCCCCGATGTTAAAAGATAATCAGTAAATTTTTTATTAAAAAATCCCTCGCCCCTTGTGGAAGAGGGTAAGGGTGGGGGAATTGAAGTTACGAAATTGACTTTAATTTTGTAAAAAAGGAATTTTTATGAACAAAAAGATAATTGCAGTAATTGGTGGAGCAGAGACGAGCGAAAAAAATTTAAGGATTGCCGAGGAAGTTGGTGCTTTGATTGCTGAGAATGGAGCGATTTTAATCACTGGCGGACTTGGTGGGGTAATGGAGGCAGCATCAAGGGGTGCAAAAAAGGCGGGAGGTCTTGTAATTGGAATTTTACCAGGAACCGACAAAAGAACTGCTAATGAATATGTGGATATTCCAATAGTTACAGGAATGAATCAGGCACGGAATATCATCATTGCTCGCACCTGTGATTGTGCTATCGCCATTGATGGGAAATATGGAACACTGACTGAGATCGCCTACTGTCTTATGTTCAATGTGCCGGTGATCGGGATTAATACCTGGAAAATTGATGCCCCGATAATTCATGTGAAGACCGCCAAGCAGGCAGTGGAAAAGGCATTTGAACTTACTGAAGGGTGAAACTTGAAAATCCAAATTCCAAACAAATTCCAATAACCAAATTCTAAAAATCAAAGATGCGCAGAACAATCTTAAAATTAGAATTTTGATAAATTCGTATTTGGAATTTAAGCATTGTTTGGGATTTGGTACTTGAGATTTGGGATTTAACCGAGCAAAGCGGGGTTTAATTGCATGCTGAAATAATTGTCCAGGGCGTTGTGCAAGGTGTAGGGTATAGATTTTTTGCGATTCAAAAGGCGCGCGAATTTGGTATAACAGGTTATGTGCAAAATCTTCCAGACGGAAGCGTTCTGGTTGTTGCGGAGGGAGAAGAAGGTTTATTGAATGATTTTATAAACGAACTTAGAATTGGTCCACGGGCAGCACATGTAACAAAGGTTGATGTAAAATTTTCAGAAAAGGAAAAAGGATATAAAAACTTCAGTGTCAAATTTTAAGTAGTTTATTGCTCATGGTAACAATTTCTTTTAAGATCAATCGGCAAAAACATCAAAAATAACAATCTCTAACCCTTTGGGCTGAAAAGACAAGCAATTCGTGGAATTTAAGCCGAAGTTTATGTTTAATATCTCCAAACGGGTGCCCTCCCATTGAGATGTACCAGCGGTCTTATTTGCATTGGTTTTGGTGTATTTATATTGATGATGATATGCAAAATTAGGCACAAAGAGATTGTTCTCTACAAATTTTAAATCTTTATCCCTATCACCTACCTTTAGATTACAAATTCCCCTGCATCTTCAATTCCAAGTTGCCATTATAAGGCTCGGTCCATAATTTATCCACCTTAACTCCTTTTACCTTTTGTCTTTTATAAATATCTTGACTTTTTCTTCAGTATCTTTATAATTTACTAAAAAAGGAGAAAAATGCGAAAGCACCATATGTTAACAATATTGTTCGTATATTCCATTGCTTTTGCCCTCAGTTATGTTGAATCCTCCGTTGGTCTAAATGTGCCACAAATGGAAACAGGCAGAACCGAGATTGAGATGGTTGATATAAATAATGATGGAAATATTGACATCCTCTCTATCGGTGACCATGGTTCGCCTTATGTCAATACCCAGGAACACGGCGTTATGGTATGGTTTGGCAATGGTCAAGGGATATGGAGTGTGTATCAAAATGGTGATTTCGGCTATGGTGGTATTGCAATAGGTGATGTAAATAACGATGGATTTTTAGACATTGGGTATGGTATGCACCATAATGAATCAAACAATGATTTTGGCGATTCTATACTGGAGGTGGCGCTGGGTGATGGCACGGGTCAAAATTGGATTCCTTGGGATGATGGAATATCTATCGGTGATACAATATTCCCTGTGAACTGGGGAATGTTCTGTACTGATTTTGCTGATATAGATAATGACGGTGATTTAGACTTAGGTGCAAATTCATTCGGTGGCAACGATGGTGTTCATATATTTGTCAACCATCTTGATGGAATCTGGCATCAGTGTTTTGGTTTTTTAGGCGGTAATTCCACCAATGATTTTCTCTTCGGTGATGTGAACAACGATGGATATGTGGATTTCTGCGCTGCCCATCAATATGGAAGCATCTACCTTAACAATGGTGCTGGTGGTTTTATACTTGCTGATGGTAATCTACCACCCGGTGGTAGCAACGGTCGTCCCGGTCCGTCTTTGGGCGATGTTGATAATGATGGCGACCTTGATTTTGCTTTTTGTAATACAAATGGTGGTGTTGAGGTATGGAGATGGCAGGGTAATAATACTTGGAGTCAATTTTCTGGAAATTTACCGACGGCCGGTCGTTATCGTTTGACCCAACTGTGCGATATGAATATTGATGGCTTCATTGACCTATGCGCCTTTGGTGATAGTATCATAACAATCTGGCTGGGGGATGGCCAAGGTAATTGGATTCATGATACAACTTTTTATATTCCCGGTCCGGGCACGGTCAGTGCATTCAGGGTAGGTGCCGATGCCGACCATAATGGTTATCCGGACATCGCCCTCGTGGGCAGGTCGGGGAGTGTAAATTGCCCCAGATTTTATAAAGAATCTTCGGTTTCGCAAAACCTCTTCATCTTTCCTGTATTCCCCCGAGGCGGTGAAAAATTCTATCGCAATTCGGTTCAGTTTATAAAATGGACCTGTGGTGTACCTGTGGGTATCGCCACTATAAAACTGGAGTTGTCCACAACCGGTCCCAATGGTCCCTGGACATTGATTGCCAGTAATCTCAAAAATAACTGCCGGTATCAATGGCGAATACCTTCCAATATCCAGGGTTCAAATAATTGCTACATTAAGTTTACCGCTGCTACTTCCAATGATACAGCAGTTGCCCTAACACCCCGACCTTTCTCAATATTACCGGTCGTTGGTTTTGAGGAAAGACCAAGAAAAGAGAAAAGCAGGATTGCATTATCGATCTACCCCAATCCTTCAAATAAAGGAATTGCCATCAGTTTCAACACCGATAGAGGGATTACCAGCCTAAAGGTCTTTGATAATACCGGACGCTTGGTAAAAGATTTATTCCGGGTAATCGGCGCTGGGAGGTTCAATATCTACTGGAATGGAGATGACCAAAATGGAAAGAAAGTTCCACCCGGCTTATATATATTAAGGATGGAATACCCAGAAGGCAGCATAGAGGAAAAGATTGTAATAATGGAATAAATTTGACTTTTTTGATCTAATTTAGAAAAAAATGGTAAAGAAGATAAATAATTGAGGAGGTCTTTATGTTTAAAAATATTGCTTTTTTTGTATTCATTGTCAGTCTTTTATTTGGTCAGGGATTTCTCAATATCAAGGTAAATACTGATAATACAACTCAGATTCAGAATGAGCAGCAGATTGTAATAAATCCTACTGATACATTAAATCTTGTCGCGGACTGGCGTGATTTTCGCGTCGGGTACCGCCAGGTTGGCCATGCGGCATCCCTGGATGGCGGCAGAACCTGGATTGCCGAAACCCTCTTTGTTGAGCCGACTTATAACTGGGATTCAGACCCGGGGATGACCGTGGATGCTGATGGCAACTTTTATGCAATCGTGCTATCTTTTAATTCAACTTCCCAGCCTAATGGATTTTTTCTATTTCAGTCAACGGATAAAGGAATTACCTGGAGTCCGCCACGGACAGTGGTGAACAATGTCCAGAATGTATTTGAAGACAAGGAATTGATCGCCTGTGATAGAACGAACAGTCCATATCGTGGCAATCTTTATGTTGCCTGGGCAAGATTTCTTAACTTTTCCACACCTGCGATATATTTCACACGCTCCACAAATCAGGGTTATAACTGGTCGACTCCGATTCAAATCAGTGATACCCAGGGGAGCCTTCAATGGCCAGTGCCCGCAGTCGGTCCTAATGGTGAGGTTTATGTCGCCTGGTGCACATATAACTCAATAAAGTTTGATCGCTCTACAAACGGTGGTATATCATTTGGAACCGATAAAACCGTCCAGAGCATTTCTTCAATGAATCGCTATGTAAAGGGAACAATACTTACTTTTTCCTATCCGGCAATGGATGTGGATATTACCGATGGTCCGTATCGTGGTTATATTTACATCGCTTATATGGATAATGGAACCGATGGTTATCCGGATATGTTCTTCACCCGTTCCACGGATGGTGGAAATACCTGGAGCCCAAGGGTAAGAATAAATGATGACCCTGTGGGCAATAACATTGATCAATTCCATCCCTGGCTCACGGTTGACCGCACCGGCTGCATTTCAGTGATTTTTTACGATTCAAGGAATGACCCGAATAATATCCTCTGTGATGTATATCTTGCACAATCTACTGATGGCGGAACCACCTGGCTTCCCAATGTCCGTGTAACCAATGTCTCTTTTGATTTAAGGGCAGGGTCGTTTGCAGATTTTGAACCTTATGATCCAAATAAGCCCCTTGTTGACCAGCGGGCTGGTTTGATCGGTGAATATAATGGTCTGGCAGCAGCATCAAAAGGAAATCCAATACCAATCTGGACCGATACCAGGAACGGGAATCAAGATACCTATGTCGGTGTAATGGAGAATGTTGGACTGGACGAATATTACAGAATGCATAAGAAAATTCTGTTTTCAATTAAACCAAATCCTGCTACAAAAAATATCTCGCTGGAATTTAATTTAACAGAATCCAGAACAATCACCTTCAATATTTACAATTCCGCAGGTCAAATTGTAAAAAGAATTAATGAAGGGAATTTGAAATCAGGTAATCATAAGATAGATTTAGACCTTTCCCTATTTTCAGAAGGTGTATATTTCGTTAAAGGAGAAGGCATTAACGGAAAATTTACCTTAATACGATAAAAATTGACAAGTATCTTTTTATAAATATAATCACTCGCAAGGAGGTTTAATGGACTTAAAGAAATTTATTCGGGATATTCCTGATTTTCCCCAAAAAGGGGTCATGTTTCGTGATATAACAACGATTTTGAAAAATCCCGAGGCATTTAAATATTCAATAGATACCATTGTTGAAAAATATAAAAATGCAAAGATTCAAAAGGTCGTTTCAATTGAGGCACGGGGTTATATCTTTGGCGGTGCAATTGCCTATAATCTTGGCTGTGGACTTGTGCCGGTACGCAAACTTGGAAAATTGCCAGCCGAGACAGTCAGGATGGAATATGAATTAGAATACGGCAAGAATGTCATCGAGATTCATAAAGATGGGATTGAAAAAGGAGAGAGGGTCTTGTTATTTGATGATGTCCTTGCAACCGGTGGCACAATGCTTGCGGCATGTAAACTCGTGGAGATGCTCGGTGGAAAGGTAGTCGCCTGTGCCTTTATTGCGAATCTAACTTATTTAAATGGTAGAGAGAAATTAAAAGATTACGAAGTCTTTTCACTCGTTGAGTATTAGGAGGTATTATGCGTTATATCTTGATTCCACTGGTATTGCTTACTATCCTTGTGAAATTGACTGGAGCACAATATCCTGATTATGATACAACGGGACCATTTCCTACCGTATCTTACCGGACTGAAAATATCCCGGGTGTTTATGAAACGATGAATAACTCCCGGATTTATTATCCTTCTTCAGGAAATCAGGTAAATCCTGATGCTGTTCCCTGTCCGATTATCGTGTTTGGCCATGGATTCCAGATGGGTATTGACCGTTATTACAGTTATGCCCAACATTTAGCATCCTGGGGATATATTGTGGTTTTACCGACAATATCAAATCCATTTCCCACACCTGAACACTATACCCGTGCGCATTCAATGGTGGATGCAGCGCGCTGGACTGCGAGCAGGGATACAGTTCCAACCGATATTTTTTACAACAAACTCGCCCGATTCAAATGGGGATTTACCGGACACAGTATGGGCGGCGGGCTTGCCCTTCTTGCAGCAGATACATTCAGGCTATATGATACACTTAAAGCGGTAGTTTCTTTAGCGAGTCCCCAGACTACACCCGCAACCCATTCCGAGCACCTGATAACACCAAAGATGATTATTGCGGGTTCAGTTGATAATATTGCACCCTGGAATGATATTCGCTCTGCATACTGGCAGAATGCACCAGCACCAGGTACATTTGCGGTAATCTATGGCGCTAATCACGGATACTTTATGGATTATTCATACTCTTGGGAAAATGGTGGGACCGCAACCATAACACGTGCCGAACAGCAGAGAATTGCCCGCAGGCATATGACTGCATTCTTCCAGCGGTATCTAAGAAATGATACTACTATGTGGAATTATCATTATTGTTTCGGCGATTCAATTAAAGGTCATCCGACAATGGATACAGTTGAAGTCAGATATGGTGGGGTCGGAGTAAAAGAACAGAAAAATGCCAGTGATACAAAATCCGAGATATCAGTCTATCCCAATCCGTTTACTAAATCTTTGAAAATAACTGGGAAAAGTTGTTCTGCCGAGATTTTTGACATTACCGGGAAAAAGATTGCGGAAATAAAAATTCCCGGAACCTGGCAGGCGGATAGAACTCTCAATGCCGGTGTCTATTTCATAAAAACCCCTGATAACAGAACGAAAAGGGTAGTGTTTCTTAAATAATTACTAAAATTTTTGGGTCTGTCCGGAATATAGGTCACTAAATGTAGGGCAAACCTTCAGGTTTACGGTGATTTCATTGCAAGGCTAAAGCCTTGCCCTACAATTTTTTCCTGAATTATTACTTTACGAGTATATAAAAATAGGTGATAAATAAAATGATAATTAAAATTAAAAGTATCACCAGTAAAAAATGGAGCCCGGTGCTGCTCTTTTCTTGTTTTTTCTTCTTTTTTGCTTTACTTTTCACAACGGTTGTGACTTCCTTTGCCTGTTCAATTCGTAAAAGTAAATTTCTTATATTCTCTTCAACCAGTGCCTGATTTTTCCAGCCCAAAAAATTGTTCAATGCCTTGAGCATATCTTCGGCGGATTTATAACGAGCCTTCGGATTTCGTTTCATTGCTTTATTGATAATTCTACTCAATCGCCAGCTGTGATGTGGGTCAAGCCAGAAAGGAGATTTATATTTTCCACGGCAAATCTTGGCAATTATCCCATGGCTTTCTTCTGCAACAAAAGGTTTCTTACCTGTTACCATCTCATATAATACAACGCCTAAAGAGAATATATCTGATTGAAAAGAAACTTTTCCGCCACCGGCCTGCTCTGGTGACATATAAAATGGTGTACCGATGATTGCACCAGTCGTGGTCAATTCCGGGGCGTCAATATCTCTTGCTACTCCAAAATCTGTTAGTTTTACCACACCATTCTTTGAGATTAAAATATTTTTCGGTTTGATATCGCGATGGATGATACCATTTTTATGAGCGCAGACCAGTGCCTGACATACCTCGCGGGCAATGGATGCAGCAAGCACCGGATGCAAGGGGGCTTCTTTCTCAATTATATCAGCGAGACTCAAACCTTCAATATATTCCATAACGAGATAGTGTTCGCTACCTTCGCGGAGATAATCATATATCTCAACGATATTTTTATGATTTAGATTGGCACAAATCCTTGCCTCGCGCTTGAACCTTGCCTGTGCCTCACCATCAAGATTTCGCTTCATCTGTTTTATGACAACAATTCTATCAAGCGAGCCCTGAATTGCGGTATAGACTTGAGCCATACCACCCTTACCAATTGATTTCAGGATTTTGTAGTTTCCAATTGTTTGTTCTTTATTCATTTGCTACCACAACCCGATTACGGCCGGATGATTTTGCCTTATAAAGGGCATTATCAGCGGATTTAATAAAGTCGTGAGAACTTGTAAATCGCAAAAAATCCGTAGCAACGCCGATGCTTACAGTGATCTTTATCCCGATTATCTCAGCCGATTTTTCTTCCACAATTTTGCGCATCGATTCGGCAATCTGGGTTGCACTCGCGCTGTCCATTTTGGGAAACAAAACAACAAACTCTTCACCCCCATAACGGGCAACGATATCATCTTTTCGACATAATGCCTGAATCATATGGGCTACTCCCCTCAATACCTCATCTCCTTTATCATGCCCGTATGTATCATTTATTTTCTTAAAGTGGTCAATGTCAATAAAAAATAGGGTCAGGGGTTCTCTTTTCTGATGCGCGTTATTGAATTGTTGTTCAAAGGCACGGTCAAAATAGTGGCGATTGTAAAGACCGGTCAGTCGGTCGCGATTTGCCTGCTCGGTCAATTTTTTTCGGCTTTTCAGAACCTTTTCGTGATATTCTTTCAGACGCCGGGCAATATCCCTTTCCCGGATTTTTTCAGCAATGGATCTATATTCGGCAACAAGTTTCTGGGTTTCATTGCCCGCGTATGCAGATTGTGTTTCATCGTATATCCCTTCGACACCCCTGCCATCATCAAAAATAATCGTAAAATTGCCGATGTTTATTTCATCACCATGTTTTAACTCAGCTTTGGTGATCTCCTTGCCGTTGACAAATGTTCCGTTCGTGCTATTTAAATCTTCAATCTTAAATTTTCCATCTTCATAATAAATTCGGGCATGTTTTCGGGAGACTTCTTTGCCATCAATTATAAAATCACAATCATTTGCCCTGCCAATGATATATTCTTTTTTTTCAAGGGCAAAATTTTTGAGTAAAATGCGTTCGTCAACAAGAACCAGACAGGGATTGCCTGAAGCCATCAATTTAAGTATAGTAATATTCACTAAAAAGTCAATACGAGATTCTAATTTTTAATACCTTTTTAGATTTTAAATTTAAACCTTATGGGCTTGATTTTCGTCAAACTTTGCAGAAAGGGGGTAAAATGAGATATTTTAAAGCCATATTGGCTCTCGTTTCAGCCGGCGTCTTGATTATAGGTTGCGGGAGAAAAGATGATGAGGCTGAGATAACAGAACTCCTTGATAGGACTTGGTTTATTGGTGGCGAAGTTCAGACATTAGATGATAGTACCGCAACCCCTCAGTTGATTAATAAAAATCCGCAGAGTACCGGTGATACCTTTCCGTTTTATGTAAAATGGGTCAGGTTTATTGAACGTCCGGTTGAAAGGCATTATGATATTGAGGTTGTGGGAGATAGTGCCTTTGTTATAATGACTGCCTACCTCAAAGGAACACCCCCGAATTATGGTTTCTTCGTAAAGAATGATACTACTCATTCAACATTGGTCCATAAAAGGACGATTACTGATAGTATTGTTCGGAGAATAAAATGCTTCCGTGATGATACTGGTTGGCACATTGCTAGTATTACGGTCGCGGATATTTATACAGCTGGTGCCCAGCATCCAGTAACGATAAATAAGGTTGAGGTGAGGGTTGGCGGTAATCTGGTATTTTCTGTGGATGACCCTAATACCTATTTCACCAAGGCACAACTGCCGACATTTAAACCGTATGATACAGTTGAAGTGACAGTCTATTGTCAGGCAGAAGGTGATTCAACCTGGGCATTTTTACACCATGGCGCTGGACATAGACCCGGAGTTGGTCTAAGAAGACACTGGCGACAGCCCTTCTATCGTGAAAATACTACTACATTTACGAGAACTTGGTATATTGCAGATGATTCGATTATCAACACACCAGCAGTGCGACACAGTGCAATTGATGTGATCGGCTGGGCGACATTGTTTGGTGATTCAACCGCAACTTACTATTCGCATGCCTGGGGAATTCCCTATATAATTAAGAATCCAGAAGATACCTTGCCTGGAGACTCGGAAACCGATTGAGAATCATCTAAATTCAATTTCGGGGTTATCCTCCATTTTTATTTTGTGAAACCATGGCAACAAGAAGGGTAAAAGATTTTCTGACCCTATTGCTGTTTTCCATCCGACCATTGAATAGGCAAACCAAAAATACGGGGTGTTAGGGTAGAAGAAACTTCACAGTCGCAATATACAATTCTTCAGACCAGAATGTTTCTAAGTTCATTTCCCGCAAGAATTACCTCTGGTTCTGAAAGGACCATCAGTTCTTGAAGAAAACCTTGTCCTACATTGGTTGCTCCTCCTGTCAATTTTTTCTTGTAGTGGTTGAACTTGCTCGACAATTTACAGCAAATGTAGGGCAAAGCTTTCAGGTTTGCGATTATCTCTTAAAAATACCTTTTTCAACCGTAGGGATTATCATTTTTACAATTGTCGAAATGATAAAATGATAATCAGAAATATTTTATGCAAGGCTGAAGGTGCTTTGTTATAGTTCAAATTTCGTTGGTAGCTGCATCCTTCAGGTTGCGAAATACTTTGAGATTTAGATGTATTTATCCGCAGGCTAAAGCCTGCGCCTACCATTTTGTAAGTTATGAGGCGGGCTCTGAAGTCTTACCCTACACTTGGTGCTGGTATCAACGTCAATTTTTCCCATAGGGGTTGAGCTTGTTCAACATTGATTATTGCATGGTAGACTCTGTCACTACAGTTTTTATTGCAAACTAAGGTCTGCCACTACTGGTTTTGAAAAATTTTTATAGGAGAGAGCAGGAACAAGGGATTGATAATTGCTGCATTTTACATATAATTTAGAAATGTTGAGAATATTTTGTTGTCTATTCGAGACAGGGCTTTTATTTTCTCAGACACCCCAGGAATTGACTGTCATCTCGGTTGGTGATATCTTTATTCACAAAAGCATATTGAATAGTGCTTATGACCCAAAAGAGAAATACTACAATTTTTACCCATGCTTTGAAGAAGTAAAACCCTATCTGAGTTCGGTTGACTTATGCACCGCCTGGTTTGGTGGTGCCCTTGATACAATTGGACCTTATACTGGTTATCCCAGTTTTAAAACACCCAGGGAACTTGCTTATACTTTAAAGGATGCTGGATTTGATATTCTTTTCCGCACCAATCATACCCTTGATTATGGGTTAAGAGGATTGAAAACAACCACCAAGATACTTAAAGACATGGGCCTTGTGCAGGTTGGTGCCTATATAACCGAAGAAGAGAGTAAAGAAATATATGTTTTTGAAAAAAGTGACATCAAAATTGCTTTTTTGAGTTACACATATGGTATGAATGGTATACCAATCCCAAAGCCATGGATGATAAAGCTGATAGACTTAGAGGAGATTAAAAAAGATATTGAAAAGGCAAAACCAATTTGTGATTTTGTTATCGTCGCCCTCCATTTTGGCATTGAATATGAAAGGTTTCCCAATAAAGAACAAAAAAAGACGGTGAAGAGGATTGCCGAACTGGGTGCGGATATGATTATCGGTTCTCATCCCCATGTGATCCAGCCGGTTGAGGTCGTCGAATTGCAAAATAAGAAAATCTTTGTTGCTTATTCGTTAGGCAACTTTTTCTGCGGCCAGCGCAAAAGATATACCGACACCGGCATGATGCTTAAATATACGATTGCAAAAGATGGTAATGCTACATATCTCAGAGAAATTAGGTATATCCCAACTTATGTGGCGAAATATCGCGTTGATGGTGCTTATCGATTCAAAATTCTTCCGGTAGAAAAGTCATTGAAATTATATCAGCAGGATTCGTTGAGATATATCGGCCGGAACAATTATGAAAGAATGTTCAATGCTCTGAGAGAAACAGTGGATCACATTGATAATCCAGATATTGGTTTTACAAGGTTAGAGTGAACCACACCCATATTTATTCCTGGTTGGTTGTTGCTTGACACTTGCTGAAGAATAAGTAGAATAAAGTGTGGGTTATCTTTTAGTCATTCGGCCGATTAATTGTCTCATTACATTCATTTCTGTGTTATGCGGTGCATGGATTGGTAGGGAAATAATACTTAACCATAAAATTTTCTTCGCGGGCATTACCGGTTTTCTGGTCTGTGCTTTTGGCAATACCATAAACGATATAATGGATATCGAAATTGATAGGATCAACAATCCCCGCCGCCCCCTAATTACGGGTCAGGCAAAAAAAGACAATGCCCTTTTCTTGGGCGTTTTATTTGGTGGGGTGGCGGTAATAATGTCGTTTTTCCTGGGGTTAAAGCCATTTCTCCTGGTGACCATTGCAATTCTGTTTTTGCTTTTTTACTCTTGCTATTTCAAAAAAACCCCCTGGGGTAATTTATTTGTGGCAATCACTGCGGGCTTAAGTTTTATTCTTGGTGGATTTATTACCAATAATGTATTATCCCTTATTCCAGGATTCTTTGCTTTGCTCATTCACATCCCCCGGGAGATCATCAAAGATATTATAGACATTAGCGGTGACCGGCAATTTGGTGTCAAATCACTGCCAATAATCTATGGCGAAGAGAGGGCGCGTAAGATTGCCCGAATTTTTCTCTTTCTGCTTTTAGGTCTATCCCCTCTACCATATATCCTGGGCATTTTTAATCTGAGATATCTTCTCGTTCTAATCTGGGGTGCGTTCCCATTGATTGTATTTGCAATTATCAAAATTGATAATTATCCGTTTGCCAGTAATCTCATGAAAGTCATTATGCTTGTAGGATTGATTGCATTTATTATCGGATGATTAAAATAATTATTTTAGCCATCATTCAAGGTTTCACGGAATTTTTGCCCATCTCCAGTTCCGGACATCTGGCGATACTTGAGAATTTTATGGGGATTGCGGAACCGGTTTCGGTCGCCGCCTTTTTGCATCTGGGAACTTTTCTGGCAACGATTTTTTTCTTTAAACAGGAAATTGTCCAGCTTCTCCACGGTGTGTTTAAGAAAAAACCTCAAATGTTGAATTATCTTCTGTATATCATCATCGGCAATATTCCGATAGTGATATTCGTTGTGCTTTTCCGCGATTTCATAGAAGCGACTTTCACTGACATAAAACTGGTAATAATATTTTTAGGCATCACCGGGATGGTGGTGCTCCTTACTTCAATTGTAAAAAAAGGCACAAAACAGATTTCGTTTATTAATGCCCTGTCTATCGGAGTCGGACAGATGTTTGCGGTGTTTCCGGGTTTATCGCGTTCCGGACTGACGATTGCCGTGGGTTTTTATTCAAAAGTGGATCCTCAAGAAGCATTTCGTTTTTCATTTTTGCTCTCGCTACCAGCGGTTTTCGGTGCCAATCTTCTTGAATTGAAAGAAATCACCAATTCCCCCAATCCAATAGAACTCGTTATTGGACTCCTGATAAGTTTTATCTCCGGTTATATTGCCTTAAAGATTCTACGTGCCCTGGTGCAAAGGTGGTTTTATATCTTTGGCTATTACTGTTTGCTGATAAGCTTCATTTTACTTTTGATTTTAATCATTTAGCAACTTTAAAAAAGGAGGTTTTATGCTCAAGGCACTCGTCAGTTACTATTCCCGCACGGGCAATACCAAAATAATGGCTCAGGCGATTGCCCGGGGAATAAAAAAAGAAGGGATAGAAGTTACAATTCAAGCCGTGAATCGAATAAAACCGAAAGACTTGTTAAAATATCACCTCATCGTCCTTGGTTCGCCAACTTACTATGGTTTGATGGCAGCGGAGGTGAAGCGATTCATTGATGAGAGTGTGCGTTACCACGGTCAATTAGCTGGGAGAGTTGGTGGAGCTTTTACTTCCTGCGGGGGAATTGCGGGTGGGGCAGAAACAACGATATTAAGCATCCTTGAGGCATTTCTAATTCATGGAATGATTATAATGGGTGAATCGGGTTCATATCACTACGGACCGGCAGCCATTGAAAAGCCAGATAAAAAAGTGCTGACGAGTTGCGAATTATATGGGCATAAACTGGCAAAGCTAACTAAGAGAATATATGCAGATTACTGAGCCCTCTCCATATTTTTTATCTCTTATGAAAGAATGATAAAACTCATGGGCAAAATTTATAAGGGTAATCAATGATTTAGCATTGGGTACTTTCGTAGGGCAAGGTTTCGCCTTGCATAAATAAAAAAAAATGCCAACCTGAGGTCGTCGTCCGGTAACCGGTAAAATGGTAGGCGCAGGCTTTAGCCTGCGGATAAATTTTTTTTAAATCCCAGGGTTATTTCGCACCCTGAAGGGTGCGGCTACTTCTAATAATCCAGTGCGCATAATAATTTGACAAAAGGTGGAGAGGACTCAGTGCAGATTAGTATTGACTTTTTGGAAAATGTGATTATAATAGAAATAGAAAGGAGTTGAGATGAGGCTAAAAAATTTACACTCAAGTCTCTTTATAGTCCTTACCCTTTTTGGTCTAAGCTTCTCGGCCCAGAGGGTTGTGGTATGTGAAGAACTCTACCAGGAAGACTGAAGCAGCTGTGCTACCGCCAGTGGGACACTGGCACAGATTGCAATAAACTATCCTGGAAGGGTTGCCGCAATAGAGATGCATATCGATAACCAGTTCCCCTTATACAGTGCTGAGGCAAGACAGAGAATGTACTTTTATCCCGCACCATATTGGTACGGTAGTTCTTGGGTATTTGTAACTCCGTGGCTTTGGATCGATGGCACCAAACGCGGTCGCTGGATATATTCCACCTGGCAAGACTCAATAGTTGCCAGAATGAACAGACCTGCTCCTTTCACCTGCACAATGTGGGGAACCTACAATCAATCAACCGGGAATGGAACAGTCTATGCAAAATTTAAAAGCGATACAACAGCAATGGTCACTGGATATGTCCGATTTGTTCTAACTGAGGATAGCTTATATTACGCAGGACCAAATGGTGATGTATGGCATAACCATGTGGCAAGGGATTATCTACCGGATACCGGTGGAACTGCGGTAACGATTGCCCCTGGTGATTCGGTAATTGTCAGCAGAAATTTTACCGTCCAATCCGGCTGGAATGCAAACCGCTGTGAAATCGTTGCCTGGATTCAGAGTCCTTTTTTGCTACCTGATTCTACAAAGGAGATCTGGCAGGGAGGCATGATTAAAGTAACAAATTTGACACCGGTTGAAGAAATGGTTTCTCAAAAACCTACACAGACTCCAATTGCTTCCTTCCCTAACCCGTGTGTTAATCATACTCGCTTCACCTTCTTCCTCAATAAGGGAGAAGTGTATTCTATTTCAATCTTTGATGTCGCAGGTAGGAAGATTTTGGAGATAGATGGATATGCCTCAGGCGATAAAGAGACAATAGAATGGGATCTGAAAGATCAAGCAGGTAAAAGAGTGAATTCCGGGGTTTATTTCTACAGGTTCATATCATCTGATAAAGAAAAATCAGGAAAGATTGTGATAAGATAGGTGCCGAACCAATTTATTAAAAAGGCGGGTGTATGATGCATCCGCCTTTTTATTTTAAATAAACCTTGAAGATATCTGATTGTCATATATTATATAACCAATATTCCGATGGTAGCCCATTTAAATTCTTTACGCGGATTGAATACGGAGCTGCCATTTATCTTTAAAAATATTGGTAGCGCAGAATTATCAAAAGGCGATAGAGTAAAAAGAAGGGGGTCATGAATATGGAGCTTAAAGATGATATTAAACAGATAAATGAGGAGATTGAGCGAGAAAGTCTGTTTGTGCAGGCACTGATAGCGGAGATTAGCAAGGCGATTGTAGGGCAGAATTATTTGATAAACCGGTTGTTAATCGGTCTACTGGCGAACGGTCATGTCTTGATAGAAGGGGTGCCGGGGCTGGCAAAGACTTATGCCGTGCGCACCCTGGCGCGGGCAATAAAGGCAAAATTCCAGCGCATCCAATTCACTCCAGATTTGTTGCCGGCAGATATCACCGGTACATTGATCTATAACCAACGCACCGGTGAATTTACGGTGAGCAAGGGTCCGATTTTTGCCAATATTATTCTGGCAGATGAAATCAACCGCACACCACCCAAGGTTCAAAGCGCACTCTTGGAGGCGATGCAGGAAAGGCAGGTGACGATCGGCGAAGAGACCTTCAAACTTGATGACCCATTTCTGGTATTGGCAACCCAGAATCCTATCGAACAAGAGGGTACCTATCCTTTACCCGAAGCCCAGGTTGATCGGTTTTTGCTGAAGGTGAAGATTACTTATCCCACCAAGGAAGAGGAGAAAGAGATCATTGAACGGATTGCGGTGAGCGGTGAGCCGGAGATAAAGCCGGTGGTCGATCCCGCCACGATCATCAAAGCCCGAGAATTGTGTAAAAAAATCTATGTGGATAAGAAGATAAAGGATTACATCGTGGATCTGGTTTTTGCAACCCGAGAGCCGGAAAAGTATAATCTCAATGAGTTGAAAGGTCTAATCCGATACGGTGCATCACCACGAGCATCAATATATCTTACCACCACCGCCCGGGCGATGGCTTTTTTGAAGCGGCGTGGTTTTGTAATTCCCGAAGATATCAAGGAGCTCGCACCGGATGTCCTGAGACACCGCATCATCCTCACCTACGAGGCAGAAGCTGAAGAAATAACGACTGATGAAATTATTCAAAAAATTCTTGCCGGAGTAGAAGTCCCGTAAATGCTTGCTCCAGAATTTGTAAAAAAAATTCGTGCGATTGAAATTCGCACCAAGAAGTTGGTGAATACAACTTTTGCTGGCGAATATAAATCATCATTTAAAGGCACCGGAATAGAGTTTGTGGATGTGCGCGAGTATCTTCCAGGCGATGATATTCGTGCCATTGACTGGAAGGTCACGGCAAGGATGGGACGACCGTATGTGAAAAAATATGTGGAAGAAAGGGAACTGACAGTGATATTATGCGTTGATGCATCTGGTTCAAGCCATTTCGGGACCAAAAATCAATTGAAGATTGAACAGGCAGCGATGGTGGCAGCGACATTAGCATTTTCTGCGGTGCGCAACAATGACAAAGTGGGACTGCTTTTCTTCACCGATCGTGTAGAGAAATATGTTCCACCAAAAAAAGGGCGTTTCCATGTTTTACGGTTGATCCGGGATATCCTTTATTTCCAGCCTGAACACAAAGGTACCGATCCCGTTCAAGCGGTTGAATTTTTGATGCATATCTTAAGACATCGGGCGATTGTCTTTTTCATAAGCGATTTTCTTGGTTCAGGATTTGAACCCGAAAAGATTCGGATACCTTTTGGGGTAGCTGCAAAAAAACATGACTTAGTGGTGATAAGAATCACGGATCCTCGGGAAGAAGATATTCCCAAATTGGGTATCGTGGAATTTGAGGACTTAGAAACCGGCGAGATTATGATGGTGAATACCGATGATAAGAGTTTGCTTGACCAATACCGGCGTTATTGTGAAATGAAGGCGATCGCCCAGGAGCGATTGTTTAAATCGTTGGGTGTTGATTATATCGATTTAAAAACTGCTGAAGATTTTACGCCCAAACTCCACAAATTCTTTGAAGAACGGGCGCGCAGATTTCGCTAAATGGCGATATGATACTATTGATTTTTCTGTTATATAAGATTGAAGCAAGAGCAAATCTTGCTCGAGAGTATATCAACCGAAAACTGACCATCGGTGATCCTTTTGAGATAATTGTTGAAGTCACCTTCCCCACTGGTAAGAATATTTCAGAGCCATTCGTTGATTCCATTGGACCATTCACAATAATTGATCAGCAACACAAGATTGTTCAGGAGAAAGGATTTGCAAAACATAATTATCTTATAAAGGCGGCTGCCTTCGCCACCGGCGATTTAAAGTTTCCGCCTTTGAAGTTCATCTTTAAGGACGGAACCAAAATTGATACCGTGCAAACCGATTCAGTAGAAATCAAAGTGGCTAGCGTTTTACCTCAAGAGATGAAGGATATTAATGACATCAAAGAAATGATAGAATTTCCCAGTTACCTGCCAGTGATAATTTTGTTGATTGTTGTCGCTGCCGGGCTATCGACCTTTCTCGGACTACGCTTTTACCGAAGGTGGAGACAACAAAAGTCTGTAGCGGAAAGAAAAATTCCATGTTGGGAGCGGGCTTTGAATGCGCTTGATGGATTGGTAAAAGAGGATTTGTTAAACAAAGGTTTAATAAAGAAATTTTATTATACACTTACTGAGATCATTAAGCGATACTTAGAGGAAAGATTCCATTTTCCTGCGATTGAACAGACAACCACCGAGATAATTCAAAGTATGAAGTTACTAAAGGTCCCCATGCGTGATGAATTCCAACGTGTATTCCAGTTTGCAGATATGGTTAAGTATGCAAAATTTATTCCTTCATCAGAAGCGACGGATGAGATACTGAAAAAGAGTCGGGAGTTGATTCTAAAAACCATCCCGGAAGAAACGGAGTTAGAAAAATGAGATTTGCCCAACCATTATTCTTTCTATTACTCATACCGGTGGCAGGATTGATATACTGGGAGCTGAAAAAACGCACCGCGGCGATTAAATTTTCCGATACCCACTTTTTCAAAATTTATCCACACCGGAACTACTTTTTCAAGTATCTTTTTCTTATTCTTAATGCCGGATGCCTTATCCTAATGGTTTTGGGTCTTGCCCGGCCTCAACAGGGTCGGGTGTATGAAGAGACCGAGACCCGAGGTGTGGATATCATGCTCTGTCTTGATATCTCCGGCACGATGCAGGCAGAAGATTTCAGTCCCAAGAATCGCTTATATGTGGCAAAAGAACGCGCCAAGGAGTTTATCTCAAAAAGACCAGGCGACCGGATTGGCCTGGTGATATTTGCGGTGACGGCATTGACTCAATGTCCCCTTACCATTGACCATAAGATCCTACTCGACCTATTGGATCGGATTGATTTCGGTATCATCCAGGACGGAACCGCGATTGGAATGGGGTTAGCAACCGCGGTGGCAAGATTGAAGGACTCCAAAGCGAAAGAGAAAATAATTATACTCTTGACCGATGGACTTAATAATGCTGGAGAAGTTGATCCGCTCACGGCCGCCAGACTTGCCCAAGCCCATAATATCAAAGTTTATTGTATTGGTGTTGGCTCCAAGGGACCGGTTCCGATACCGGTGCGCCATCCAATATACGGCAAGATTTATGTACGTGAAGAAGTGGATTTGGATATGAAAACCTTAGAAGAGATTGCTAACCTCACCGGTGGGAGGGCGTTTCTTGCGACCGATGCCCAGGCGCTGAAAACTATTTATGATGAAATTGATAAACTGGAACCCACCACTTTTAAAGTATCAAGATACACAGTCTATTCAGAGAAGGCACAATCTTTCATGCTTCCGGCGATCATCTTTTGTTTCGCTAATTTTATTCTCTCAGTGACATGGTTGAGGAGGCTACCGTGATCAAGTGGGCAGAACCAAAATACCTTTATCTCCTCCTCGTGCTTCCAGTCATGTGGCTGGGATTTATATTACTCTATCTTCAGAAAAAGCGCGCGCTTAAAAAATTTGCTGATGATAATCTGATTCCATTTCTTATCGAGATGTTCAACGGGCGAATGTTCTGGATAAAATCGTTGCTCTTTTTGGGTGCAGTATTATTTCTGATTATCAGTCTTGCCCGTCCTAAATGGGGTGAAAAATTACAGATTTATAAAGGGAAGGGTATTGATATCGTTATTGCCCTTGATGCCTCCAAAAGCATGTATGCCCAGGATGTCAAACCTTCGAGATTAGAGAGGGCGAAACAGGACATTGCATATCTACTTAATAATCTCGGAACCCATCAGGTAGGTATTACCGCCTTTGCGGGAGACTGCTATGTGATGTGCCCATTGACAACGGATATCGATGCCGCTAAACTATTTCTGGATATCATCGAACCGAATATGATACCACGACCTGGGACAAATATTGCCCGTGCCATCGAGGTTTCTTCTTCATTATTCAATCCTAAAGAAGAAACCCACAAGGCACTCATCCTTTTCACCGACGGTGATAATCTGGAAGGTGATCCGCTGCCAGCATTGGAAAAGGCGATTGACCAGGGGGTGCGGGTGTTTACCGTGGGCATCGGCACACCTGAAGGGGCACCCATTCCAGAGACATCAGGCGGGAGTGTTGTTTATAAAAAGGACCGCGATGGGAATATTGTTATGACGCGACTCGCAGATAGATTATTGCTTTTGATTGCGCGCATGGCAAATGGAAGATTTTTTAGGACCGAAGGTCCCTACATTGAAAAGTTGATTGAGGAATTGGAATCAATTAAGAAAAAGGAATTTGGGGGTGGTGAGTATGTTCAGTTTGAGGAGCGTTATCAATACTTTCTGGCAATCGCCTTTGGTCTGTTTTTTCTCAGTGTTTTCTTGAGTGACCGGAGAGGAAAGTGGATATAAAATCAACCTTCAAATTTGTCATCACTTTTATCGCCCCAATATTTTTCCTTCCGCTTTATGCCGATGTCGGTTCATTGATGCGCCGGGGAAATGATTTTATGCGGAAAGGGAAATATGAAGATGCCTTAAAGACCTATGAACAGGCGCAGGTTCTTGAACCCGACAATATCAAAATTCACTACAATATGGGGCGGGCTTTATATAAAATGGAGAAGTATCCAGAGGCAATAAAAGAATTTGAAATCGGTCTACTTACTAAAGATAAAAAATTTCAAGCGAATTCAATCTACAATATTGGTAATTGTAAATTCAAACAGGGTGATCTGGAAGGAGCGATAAATGCCTATAAAACCGCCCTTCTTTTGAATAATAAGGACCGTAAGGCAAAAGAGAATTTAGAGTTTTGTTTGAAATTGAAGGAGCAATTGAAGAATCAACCCCAGAGTGATACTACGAAACAGCAGACACAGGAACCACCTCAACGACAACCTCAACCTTCACCCCAGAGTTCAAAACCCGAGATGTCTCAGGCAGATGCCAATAGAATTCTGGAGTTGCTGAAAAATAAAGAGAAAGAAGAACGGCAAAAGGAAAAGCCCAAGCCCCAATTAGAAAAGGTTGAAAAGGATTGGTGATATGCGGAAATTTGTCCGGGCATTTCGGAAATTTTATGTCGTTTCTCAAATGAAGTGGTATACTATTTTCCTGCCTTTGTTATTAGGGGCAGGTGAACTCAACTTTACCGCGACAGTCGATCGAACAACGGTTGGGCTGGGTGAGACATTTACTTTGAATGTTTCGGTGAGCGGTGAGGATATCACCGGGGTTCCGGCGCCTAAATTACCCGATTTACCCGATTTTAATGTTCTGGGGCGTTCTTCATCCCAATCCACAAGTATCAGTTTCATAAATGGCCGTATGACCCAGCGGACTACTATTACTTTCATTTATACCCTCACTCCCAAAAAACTTGGGAGGTTAACAATCGGACCATGCAAGTTGGATTATCAGGGTCGGAGTTATGAGACACAATCAATCGAGATTGATGTGGTAAAAGGTGCGACCCAGACTCCTCCTGTTCCGACACCTTCTACCCCACGCGCTGCTACCACGGATGGAATTATGCTTATCGCTATCCCCAGCAAGAAAGAAGTATATCAGGGAGAGCAATTAAATGTTGAATTTTATCTTTATACGCAATATGATATTGAAGACCTCCGATTTACAAAACTTCCGTCTTTTAATGGCTTCTGGTCAGAGGTTATATATGACGCAGATCGATTGAAGTATCAGAAAAAAACATATGAAGGAAAGACCTACTATGTGGCATTACTAAAAACTGTTGCCCTTTTTCCGCTCACCTCGGGCAATCTTACTATTGAACCCATGGAACTGATAGTAACCGTGATAAAGCCACCCCGAGATTTCTTTGATTTCTTTGGTACCGCCCAGAATATTTCGGTTGTGGCCAAAGCGCTTACCATAACTGTCCGTCCACTCCCGGAAGAACAATTGCCCGACTTCACAGGGGGTGTGGGTAAGTTTACAATGCACACCTCTATTGACCGTGATACCTCAACCGGAGGAGAACCAGTGAATCTCAGTGTTAAAATTAGCGGCACCGGTAATATTAAGTTGATAGAAAAACCACTTCTTCCAGCCGTTTCCAATCTCAAGATACTTGAACCAGAGATTAAGTTGAATATTGATAAATCCGGGGGTATCATCAAAGGAACCAAAGAATTTCGCTTTCCCCTTATTCCCCAAGCGAACGGCGAATATCTCATCCCCGAGTTTACAGTCTCCTATTTCAATCCACAGACTAAAAGTTATGAGGTGTTAAAAAGCGAAAAACGCAAATTTATCGCCACCGGCATCGTTGCCGGTCAAATAGTTACCGATGCGGGAGGAGTGAAAATTCTTGGAAGTGATATACGGTATATTAAGCCGGATAAGGTGGTGCTTAAGACCGATCTAATAAGTAGTAAAGACCTCTCATTTCTTTTATATCTGATGTCAATTCTGCTTCTGGTCGGCGCCTTTCTTTATCAACGGCATCAGGTCCGATTATCCCAGGACCGCGCCTATGCACGGCGATTTATGTCGGGTAAATTATTCAAAAAACGCTTCCAGGAAGTGAGGGACTATTTGAAAAAGAATGATGCAAAAAATTTCTATAGCGCGTTATCACGGGCGATAATCAATTATCTCGGCGACCGCTATAACCTTGATACTGGTGTGCTGACAACCGAACAATTAAAACAAGAGTTGTTAAACAAAGGCATTGAACCTAAATTCGTCGATGAATTATTTTCAATAATCAGGAAGTGCGAATTGATTGCCTATGCGCCGATTTCAGACGAAGATTTACCCATGGAGGAGCTTTATAAAAGAACGAAAGAGCTGATGGATCGGTTATGATTTTAATAATTTTTGCCACCCTCGCCGAGGCAGTGGAGTTATACAACACTGGCAATAAATTTTATTGTGCAGGTGATTATGCACAGGCAATCCAATATTACGAAAATGCGCTGAAGGTGTGCGAAGATAAAGACATCTACTATAATCTCGGTAATGCCTATTTTAAAAATGCCAACCTCGGTAAGGCATTAATTCAATACCGGCGTGCATATTTTCTCTGTCCTCGGGATGAAGATGTTATCTTTAACCTTAATTTTATAAGAAATTTCCGACCTGATCGAACACTTGCTATAACCAATCCCTTGGTACAATTTTTAGATCGACTTTTCCATTATTTTTCGGCCCGTGAGAGTGCCTGGTTGTCGGCGCTGGCGTTCTTTTTTGCATCCGTTTTTCTATCCTTCTTTTTAATCCGGCGTCAAAAATTTTTGCTCTATTTGAGTTTTTTAGGTTTGCTGTTTTTCGGCTATTTTATAATTACCTGGGCATTGTGGGAAGCAGAAAAGAATGCCCGAGTGGCGGTGGTGATTGTTCCGGAATTAAAGGCTTTCAGTGGTCCAGGTGCGGAATACAAAGAAATTCTGGCTGTCCATGATGGTGCTGAGGCACGGATTCGTGAAGAGCGTAACGGCTACTACCTCATCCAGTTGCCCGGGGGTATCGGCGGTTGGGTAAAAAAAGAGGGCGTGGAAAGGATTTTTGAGTGAAAAAGGTAATCGTTCGCCGAAGGCATTTTAACCATCCTTGGATATTCTCTAATGAGATATTAAAAACGGAAAATCCTTCACCGGGAGAGGTGGTAAAGGTAGAAGAAAGAAAGAAGGTGATTGGAAGCGGATTTTACAATCCTCATTCATTGATAAGCGTGCGTCTCTTCTCAGACAAAGAAGAGGCGTTTTCAAAGAACCTTCTGGAGCAAAGGATAAAAGAGGCATTTAAACGCCGTGCGGGATTGGGTGCGAGTTTTCGTCTGGTTTACAGTGAGAGCGATGGGCTGCCCGGTTTGATCATTGATAAATATGGTGATTATCTGGTGGTAATGATAAACTGTCTGGGGATGGAGAGGCAGAAGGAGATGGTGTATGAGGTGTTGAAGGAGTTATTTAATCCCTCGGGAATTTTTGAGAAATCCGACGAAAACCTCCGGCGGCTTGAAGGGCTGGAAATTGCAGACCGGCTGATCTACGGCGAAATACCGGAGTTAATAGAAATAGAACAGGATGGAATAAGATTCCTTGTGGACATTGTGAACGGACAGAAAACAGGCTTTTTCTTTGACCAGCGCGAAAACCGAAAAAAGATTGGAGAATGGGCTTTTGGTGCAATACTTGATTGCTTCTGTTATACCGGTGGTTTTACACTTTACGCTGCCCGAAAGGGCAAGGTGCTGGGTGTTGATTCTTCAGAAAGGGCGATTGCCCTGGCACAAAGGAATGCCCAGTTAAATAATCTTGAATGTGAGTTTATTTGTGCAGATGTATTCGAAATTTTAAGAGACTTCTATAATCGAGGTAAAAAATTTGACACCATCATCCTTGATCCGCCATCTTTCACCAAATCAAAAAAACAGAAATCAGACGCCCTGCGTGGGTATAAAGAAATAAATCTGATGGCGATGAAATTGCTGAACGAAGGTGGGCTTCTATTCACCTCTTCCTGTTCTTATCACATCTCTCATGAAGAATTTTTATTCATGCTGCGCGATGCAGCAAGGGATGCGCGGAGAAATTTTGTAATTCGACACTGTGGTCAACAGGCAAAAGACCATCCGATTTTATTGAATTTCCCGGAAAGTGATTATCTGAAAGCTTATTTTCTGAATTTGATTTAATTACCCATCATCATTGTCTTATCAATAATCTGTTGACATTCAGATAATTTTATGTAAAATTTTGTGATGCCCAAAAAGGTTGACTTCCTGGTGGTGGGCTCCGGAGTTGCAGGTTTGACCTTCGCCACCAAAAGCGCCCGCTACGGCACCGTCCTGGTTCTTACCAAAAAACATAAGGCAGAATCCAATACCAACTATGCTCAAGGAGGGATTGCGGGTGTATTTGGAAAGGATGACTCCTTTGATAGTCACATTGAAGATACCATAAAAGCCGGTGATGGACTTTGTCACAAAGAGGCAGTGGAGATAATGGTTAAAGAAGGACCGGCTTTGATAAGAGAGCTCTACACAATGGGCTGTCGGTTTTCGGTGGACAAAGATGGGAATTTTGAACTGGGGCAGGAGGGAGGACATTCCCACCGCCGGATTGTGCACGCCCGGGATTATACTGGTCAGGAAATCGAACGGGTATTACTTGAGGAAGCGAAGAAATACGAAATCACCATCAGTGAAAATGAGGTGGTATTGGATCTGATTGTGCAGGATAATGAATGTCTGGGAATTTATTATCTTGATATTGATACCCAGCGGGTGGAGACGATATTTGCCAGTGCTACTGTTTTAGCTACCGGCGGCATCGGACAGGTTTATGAACATACTACCAATCCTGCTATTGCTACTGGGGATGGGATCGCCATGGCATTCCGTGCCGGTGCCGAGATTGCTAACATGGAGTTTGTTCAATTCCATCCTACGGCGGTATATAACATCAAGATTGATGGACGGTCTTTTTTGATCTCCGAAGCGGTCCGCGGCGAAGGAGGAATTCTGAAAACCCGGGCGGGTAAGCCCTTTATGAAAAAATACCATCCCCTGGAAAATCTCGCTCCCCGCGATGTAGTGGCGCGGGCATGTGTAACTGAAATGCTGGAGAATAACGATCCGTATGTGCTGCTTGATGTTACACATCTCAAACCGGACTTTTTAAAAAATCGTTTCCCAACGATTTACGAGACCTGTCTGCGCTGGGGTATTGATATCACTCGGGAACCAATACCTGTGGTACCGGCTGCTCATTATTTATGTGGCGGAATCCGGGTCAATACCTGGGGCGAAACATCCATTGAACGTTTATTCGCACTGGGTGAATGCGCCTGCACCGGGGTCCATGGTGCAAACCGCCTCGCCTCAAATTCTTTACTTGAGGCACTCGTTTTTGCTACCCGGGCTGCAAAAAGGATATCCCATATCAAGGAACTCCGGTTAAGAAGGACACCCAAATTGAAGCCGACGGTAAAAACCGGCCCGGACTTCAAAATCCAGATCAAACAGTTGATGAACCAGTATGCAAATGTCATAAGGACTGAAGAAGGGTTGAAAAAAGCGAGCGAAATTCTTAATGAATACAGCAAACAATTTGAATCTGGCATTCATTTAAAAAATATGGAATCGCAAAATATGGTGAATGTCGCTTGGCTCATAGTTGAATCCTGTCTCATCCGGAAGGAATCCCGCGGACTCCATTATATTCTTGACTACCCGGAAAAGGACGAGGAGTTTCTTCGAGATACGGTCATCCGTTGTCCACCAGCATGATAAAATAAATAAAAATTCTATTAAAATCAGAGGAAAGGAGCATGCAATCAGGAGAAATTGAGGTTTTAATGGAAATAGGCCAGTCATATCTCATGAATAAAGAGTATGACAAGGCCATCAATAAATTTAGCGAGGCTTTAAAGATCAATCCCCATGACCCGGAATTGTATTACTATCTGGGTCTGGCTTATGAGCAATCGGGGAGGTTGGAACAGGCTGAGAAGATGTATGAGAAGGCAATAATGCTTGATCGGGGTTTCAGCAACGCGGAGATCAGGTTGTCAGAAGTGCGCAATAAAATTGCTCAGGAGCGAGCTATGTAACCAGCAAAATTTTAACGATTCTGGGCGGGTTTTACCAAAAGGATTAGCAATAGTGCGGAGAAAAGGGAAAGGAAGGCACCAAATAAAAGAGCGATGGTAAAGCCCAGCTTCTGCCATAGATAACCCATTAGAAGGTTTGCGGGCAAAAGGGTGATACCGACAACGGTGTGATAGATGCCGAAGATGGTACCCCGATATTCAGGAGAAGTCAAATCGGCAACAAGGGCTCTCAGATTACCTTCGGTAAACCCATAATAAAGACCGTATACGATAAAAATAGGCCAGAGGAGGTAAGTCTTATTGTTAAACGCCAGTGCCGAATAAGTCATTGAGTAGATGAGAAAGCCAAAGATAATGGTTTTCTTGCGACCGATACGGTCCGAGATTACACCTGCGGGATAAGACCACAGGAAATAAGAGATATTAAATACAAGCCAGAGGATAGGAATCATGTTTACCGAAAGACCCAAATCCTTAGCCCGAAGGATCAAAAATGCATCTGAGGAATTACCAAGGGTGAAGATGATAATGATGATAAAAAAAGTTTTTAATTGGGGATTGATTTCTTTAAGGGAAAACCTTAATGTTCTCTCTTTTTCAGGTAGAATATCCCGGACCGCGAAAATTATGATTAACACTGCAATGAGACCGGGAATGAAGGCGAGGGCGAATAAAAGTCGATAATTTTGATGGGAAAGAGAAAGAATTAAAAATGCGGAAAGGGGCCCAAGGATCGCTCCCAGCGTATCCATGGCGCGGTGAAAGCCGTAAGTCCGGCCGTAATACTCAGCTTTTGTGGATTCAGCAATTAGAGCGTCCCGGGGAGCAGTGCGGATGCCTTTGCCGAAACGATCTGCAAAACGGACGAGCAGGACATGCCAGCCTTGGGTGGCAGCCGCCAGTAGCGGTTTAACAATTGCCGAGAAAGTGTAACCGATGAAGATAAAGAGTTTACGTTTTTTCAATCGGTCCGAGATATATCCCGAGAAGGTTTTTAAAACACTGGCGGTGGATTCGGCGATTGCCTCTACCAGCCCGATGAAGACTGGTTGTGCTTTAAGGACCTCTTTTAAGAAGATCGGGATTAACGCATAAGACATCTCGGTGGAGAGATCGGTGAATAAACTCACCAATCCCAGGGCGAAGATATTTCGGGTGAGAAAAACGCTGATTCCTTGTTTTTTCTCGGGCATTAGGTTTACTTGTGGAGATTCAATTCCACAGTATCCACACCACCAGAAAGGCTCAAATACCAATATTGACGGGGCCAACCGGGATTATCGGTGCTGTCGAGCAAAACTGCCACGATTTGGCTACCCTGCAGACTGGTGGTGCCATAACAAACACTGTCCATTTCAAAGAAGCCGGGCAAAGAATCCGGTGAATAGCCAGTGATAGTGGGGCGGAAACGAAAATAATCAGTGTTTTCCGGATTGATATCTCGGACAAGAATTTTTAATCCATTTATTCCGCCCAGTGTATCATACCTGAGCCAGCCGTAAAGGTGGGTGAAATAAAGTTCTTCTTTTCTCGTACAGGTAAAAGAAACAAAAGCCAAGATGATAAATAAAATTGCTTTTTTCAAAAAAACCTCCGGTTCAGGCAATTTTACTCAAAGAAAATTAAAAGTCAAGCAGTATTTGTTTCTGTTTATTTTCATATTCCAATCATCCAAGTGCTCAGGTGTTTTCAATTGATTGGGGAGATATCAGTTTTGCCCGAGATTGAAACAATCTAGGTGGTTATTAAGGGTATATAGAATTGGTTTGTTGGTGGCAGGTGTATGCAATTGATTAAATTTATGTTATGCCTTGCTTTTGAAGCGAGACGCAAAGTGGAGAGGCATGAGTAATGTGAACTGAGTCCCTTCCACTTTTTGTCAAATCATTTTTATGCGCGCTGAATTATTAGCGGTAACCGCACCCTTCAGGGTGCGAAATACCATGGGATTTAAAAACATTTATCCGCAGGCTAAAGCCTGCGCCTACCATTTTACCGGTTACAACCTGTCGACTTCAGGCTGGTATTTTTTATTTATGCAATGCGAAAGCCTTGCCCTACAAGAAGGGAATATCTGAATTGTTGTCCTACAAAAGTACCCAATGATAGGTCATTGATTACCCTTACAAATCTTGCCCATGAGTTTCATTGCTTCTTCAAAAGATATAAAAATTATGGAGAGCTCAGTAATGTGAACTGAGTACTCCTCACTTTTAATCTTCGGTTGGGCATAACTTTTTGAAACAAAAAAGCCACGGGTATTTGGATAAATCCAGCTTATCCAATAATTCTAAACCCA